>DASVNS010000001.1:0-1889 GCA_036383735.1 Phenylobacterium sp.
ACGGCGTGCATGCCGTTGTCGCGGAACCACTCGCCCATGGCGCAACCCGCGAACGGGGCCAGGAACTGCAGCGGCGCCGGCTCGGACGCGGTGGCCGACACGACGATCGTGTAGTCCAGGGCGCCGCGCTCCTCGAGCGTCTTGACGATCTGGGCGACGGTCGAGCGCTTCTGGCCGATGGCGACGTAGATGCAATAGAGCTTGGCGCTCTCGTCGTTGCCGGCGTTGATCTGGCGCTGGTTCAGCATGGCGTCGATCGCCACGGCGGTCTTGCCGGTCTGACGGTCGCCGATGATCAGTTCGCGCTGGCCGCGGCCGATCGGGATCAGGGTGTCGATGGCCTTCAGGCCGGTCTGCACCGGCTCGTGCACCGACTTCCGCGGGATGATGCCCGGCGCCTTCACGTCCACGCGGCGGCGCTCGGCCACGTTCTGGATCGGGCCCTTGCCGTCGATCGGCTCGCCCAGCGGGTTCACGACCCGGCCCAGCAGGCCCTTGCCCACCGGCACGTCCACGATCTCGCCCAGACGACGGACTTCGTCGCCTTCCTTGATGCCGCGGTCTTCGCCGAAGATCACGACGCCGACGTTGTCGCGCTCCAGGTTCAGGGCCATGCCCTTCACGCCGGCGGAGGGGAACTCCACCATTTCACCGGCTTGCACATTGTCGAGACCGTAGACCCGGGCGATGCCGTCGCCGACGGACAGCACGGAGCCGACGTCGGAGACGTCCGCTTCTTCGCCGAAGTTGGCGATCTGGGACTTGAGGATGGCCGAGATCTCGGCGGCGCGGATGTCCATGGTGCTTACGCTCTCTTGAGGGCGAATTTGAGGGAGTCGAGCTTCGAGCGCAGCGAAGCGTCGAACAGACGGGAGCCGACCTTTACCTTGATCCCGCCCAGGAGGGCCGGATCGACGCGGGTCGTGATTTCAGGGTCCTTGCCGAGCGCCTGGCGGAGCGCGGCTTGCACGCCCTTGGCCTGGGGGGCGGTGAGGGCGATCGCGGTGGTGACCTCGGCGGAGACCGCGCCGCGTGCGGCGGCCGACAGCTTGGCGAAGCCCGCGATGACGTCGGGCAGGGCGGCGGCGCGGCCATTGGCGGCGAGGAGGCCCAGGAACTTGCGGGTGGTCGCGTTGAACTTGGCTTTGACAGCGATGGCGTCCAGGCCCTTGGCCTTGTCCTCGGCGCCGAAAGTCGGAGAATTGAGCAGCACGCGCAGGTCCTTGGAGTCCGCGATGGCGGACTGCAAGGATTTCAGGTCGGCCTCGACGGCGGCGACCTGCGTCTGGTCGTTCGCCAGGTCGAACAAGGCTTGAGCGTACCTGCCGCCCACATTCGATACGTTGGAGTCGTCCGCCACTATGGTCCGCCCGGGTCGTGTTTCACGTGCCGTGATCGGATCGTTCCGCCACGACTAAAGGCTTGATTGCGCTTGAAAAAAGCACGGTGGTCCTGAGGCTTGAAGCAGCCCCCGACCCAAAGCCGCGCGCCTACTAGCACGCGATGTTGTGCGCCGCAACCGAGGCGGGGGAGGTTGCCCTAGGGGCAAGCTCCCGCGCGGTTTCCCGGTCCACCAGGAATGATCGGCCACTCGTGAACCCGCAGCGCGACGGGGCCAGGCGCCAAACGAAAAAAGACCCGCCGGCAGACCGGCGGGTCAAGGCGACAGATGTTTCAACTCGCGAGCCGCAATGCGGCTCGATCGCCTTACTGCTTGGCGAGCAGCGTGCCGCCGGCCTTGGCGACGACCTTGGCGTTGCAGCTGGCGAGCTTGTCGGCTTCCAGCGCCTTGCGGCCTTCGAAGGAGGCCACCAGGCCAACCTTGTCGGCGATGGCCTTGCAGGTCGAGGCGGCGAAGGTCTGGGAGCTCGGCGCGGCCGCGACGCAGG
>DASVNS010000002.1:0-8077 GCA_036383735.1 Phenylobacterium sp.
GGCTTCGGCGCGCGGGCGCCGCGCAGCGCGATCGCCAGCGGCTGCCCCGGGGCGTCGACGGCATAGCGCGCCGCCCATTGCACGAACTCGACGGTCCCAGGCGGCAGCGGCGGGTCGTCCAACCGCTCCGCCACCGGCTTCAGCGGCCGATTTCCGCCCAGCGCCTCGCGAAGCTCGGTGACCACGCCCCGGATCAGCCGCGGCCCGAGCGGCACGGCGACCTGATCGCCCGGCGCAAGCCCCATACCCTCCGGCTCGGCGTAGTCGAACGCCTCGGGCAACGGCATGGGGATCAGGACGGACGCGATGCGGCTCATGGTTTGAGGTTGAGCCCTTAGCGCGCCATCAGGCGAAGTGGAAAGCGGTTCGCCGCCCGGAGGGCGCGCAACGCCCCAGGAACGGGCGCAGTCGGACGCAAAACCGGTTTCCACTTTTGCTGACTGCGCCCGGGCAGCTACAAGCGGCTCGAACAAGAGATAGGATCGATGCAGCTCTTCCTCGACACCACCGACACCGCCGTCCTCAAGGACCTGGCCCAGACGGGCCTGGTCGACGGGGTCACCACCAATCCCTCGCTGATCGCCAAGTCCGGTCGCAACATGCTGGATGTGATCGCCGAGATCTGTGCGCTCGTCGATGGCCCGGTCTCCGCCGAGGTGGCCGCCATGGACACGGTGGGCATGCTGGACGAAGGCCGCAAGCTGGCCGGCGTCGCGCCCAACGTGGTGGTCAAGGTGCCGCTGACCCGCGACGGCCTGATCGCCACCCGCGAGTTCGCGGCCGAGGGCATCCTGACCAACGTGACCCTGTGTTTCTCGCCGGCCCAGGCGCTGCTCGCCGCCAAATCGGGCGCCAGCTACATCAGCCCGTTCATCGGCCGCCTGGACGATCATGGCGCCACCGGCATGGACCTGATCACCGAGATCCGGGCGATCTACGACAACTACGACTTCGACACCGAAATCCTGGCCGCTTCGATCCGTACGCCCGGCCACGTGGCCGAGGCGGCGCTCTCGGGCGCCGACTGCGCCACCATTCCTCCGGACGTATTCGAAGCGCTTTTCAAGCATCCGTTAACCGAACGGGGGCTCCAACAGTTCATGGCGGATTGGGCGAAGACCGGTCAGTCCATCTTGTAGAGGCTTGAGGTGACATGGACGGGTCGCAGGGTGAGTTCAGTTTCGATGGCCCGATCGACCCGTCCGCGGTCCGTCGCTTCCTGGCCGACAACCCCGATTTCCTGAAGGCCGACGCGGGCCTGCTGGCCGAGCTGGGCCTCACGGTGGCGAGCAGCAGCAACGTCGTCGAGTTCGCCCCGATGGCCCGGGTGCACGCGGCGCACCAGCGCGAGGCCGAGCAACGCGCCCTGCTGGAAGACACCGCCCGCGCCAACTTCGCGGCCCAGGCCCAGACCCACGGCGCGGTGGTGGACCTGCTGGAGGCCCGCAATCTTTCCGATCTGGCGCGCCGGGTGGACGACCTCGCCCGCACCCGCTTCGGCCTGGCCGCCGGACTGATCGCCCTGGAGTGCGAAGGGCTGCCACCGGCCGGCTGGAGGCCTTTGGTCGAAGGCCAGGTGGACCTGATCCTGGACGGGCCGCGTCGCATGGCCCGCATGGGCTTCGCCCCCACCGCCCTGGGCCTGTTCGGTCCCGAGGCCGGCGAGATCCGGTCGATGGCCATGGTCCGCATGGCGATCTGGGAGCCCTCGCGCCAGGGCCTGCTGGCGTTCGGCTCGCACAGCAGCGACGACTTCACCCCCGACATGGGCGCCGAGCTCGTGGCCTTCCTGGCCCGGGTGGTCGAGCGCACGGCGGAGCGATGGCCGCTGCTCTGAGCACGCCCGCGCTGTCGGCGGGCGCCGCGCGCCTGCGGTGGCTCGACCATCTGGAGCATGAGCGCCGCGCCTCGCCGCGCACGCTCGAGGCCTATGGCTTCGCCGCCGGCCGCTACATCGCCTTCCTCGAACAGCACAGCGGGGGCAGCCTGACGGTTCAGGGCTTGACCGAGGTCAGCGCCGGTGACGTCCGCGCCTGGCTTGCGAAGCTCCGCTCCGGCGACCATCCGTTGTCGCCTCGTTCGCTCAGCCAGGCCCTGTCGGCCATCCGCACCTTTCATCGTTTCCTGGACCGACGGCTGGACGCGCCGAACCCGGCCATCGGCCTGGTGCGCGGCCCGCGCGTGAAACCCGGCGCCCCTCGGCCGGTCACCGAGGAGCAGGCGGCCGGGATGCTGGCCGAGCCTGCGCTGGACCCTGATCGCGAGGGCTGGGAGGCCGCCCGCGACCAGGCGGTGCTGACCCTGCTGTATGGCTGCGGCCTGCGGATTTCCGAAGGGCTGTCGCTGAAACGCTCGGCCGCGCCGCTGGGTGAGGTTCTGCGCATCACCGGCAAGGGTGGCAAGACCCGCATGGTCCCGGTGCTGGCGGCCGTGCGCGAGGCGGTGGATGCCTATGTGGCCGAGCTGCCGTTCATCCTGGAGGCCGATGAGCCGCTCTTCCGGGCCAAGCGCGGCGGGCCTCTGGGGCCACGGCATGTCCAGGCCACCGTACAGGCCCTGCGCGGACGGCTGGGCCTGCCGGCCAGCGCCACGCCGCATGCGCTGCGCCACTCGTTCGCCACCCACCTTCTGGGCGCCGGCGCCGACCTGCGCTCGATCCAGGAGTTGCTGGGCCACGCTTCGCTGTCGACGACACAGCGCTACACCGAGGTCGATGCCGCCGCCCTGCTCAGCGCCTACAGCCGCGCGCACCCGAGGGCCTGACGGCCCGCTAAGGCCCGTCGGCAGCCGGCGCAGCGGCCGTCATGGCGGCGGCGATCAGCGACAGCATTGCAGCCTCCTTTGCGCACGCCGCGTCAGGCTGCCACCCTGCGAGCGGGCCGCCACATTAAGTTTCCGCGATCAGCCCCGCACGAAGCGCAGCCAGGCCACGCCGCCGTCTTCGCCGGCCTCGATGCAGCGGAAGCCTTCGCGGACGTAGAAGGCCTGGGCGCCCTTGTTGGCCGCCTGGCACTTCAGCGACAGCCGGCCGCCGGCCTGGGCGATGACGTAGTGGAGCAGGGCCTTGCCGATGCCACGGCCGCGCTCGGTGACGTACAGCGAGTGCAGGAACGCCTGCGGCCGATAGAGCGCCGCCAGGCCGACGAGGCGTCCGGCCTCGAGGGCGACGAAGATTTCCTCGCTGCGCGCGGACGCCAGGAAGTCCTCGGCGCGATGCCGCTCGGGCGGGACCCAGCTGAAGGTGTCGCCCAGCACGCGCACGTACAGGCTGGCGCAGGCGGCCAGCTCGTCCGCCCGCGCGCGTCGCAAGCTGAGGCCAGGCGTCAGGCCTGCATCGTCCACCCTTCGACTCCCATGGCGGCCTGGCGCAGGGCTTCCGAGCGCGTCGGGTGCGGGTGGCAGGTGCGGGCCACATCTTCCGACGCCGCGCGGAACTCCATGGCCACAGCGTATTCCCCGACCATCTCGCTGACCTGTGGCCCGATCAGGTGGGCGCCCAGGATCTCGTCGGTGGCCGCGTCGGCCAGCACCTTCACGAAACCCTCGGTCTCGTGGTTGATCTTGGCGCGGCTGTTGGCGGTGAAGGGGAATTTGCCGGCCTTGTAGGCGCGGCCCTCGGCCTTCAGCTCCTCCTCGGTCTTGCCGACCCAGGCCACTTCCGGGCTGGTGTAGACCACGCTGGGGATAATGCCGTAGTTCACATGGCCCGCCTTGCCCGCGATCGCCTCGATGCAGGCCACCGCCTCTTCCTCGGCCTTATGCGCCAGCATCGGGCCGTAGGTGACGTCGCCGATCGCCCAGACGCCGGGCGCCGCGGTCTTCCAGTGGTCGGTCTCGACGAAGCCGCGCTTGTCGGGCGTCACGCCCACGGTCTCCAGGCCCAGGCCCTCCGTGAACGGCCGCCGGCCGATGGCCAGCAGGACATAGTCGGCCCCGATCGTCTCGGCCGCGCCGCCGGCGACCGGTTCGTAGGTCAGCGCCACGCCTGTCTTGGAGGCGCTGGCGCCTGTCACCTTCGAGCCGAGCTTGAACGCCATGCCCTGCTTGGTCAGCGAGCGCTGGAAGGTCTTGGCCATCTCGGCGTCCATGCCCGGGGTGATGCGGTCCAGGAACTCGATGACCGTGACCTTGGCCCCGAGGCGGCGCCACACCGAGCCCAGCTCCAGGCCGATGATGCCGGCGCCGATCACCACCAGATGCCCCGGAACCTCGGGCAGGGACAGCGCGCCGGTGGAGTCGACGATGCGCTTCTGGTCCACCTCGACCCCCGGGAGGCCCGACGGGACCGAGCCGGTGGCGATGACGATGTCCTTGGCCTGGAGGCTGGTGACGGCGCCGTCGGCGCCCGTCACCTCGACCTTGCCCGGACCCGCGATGCGGCCCGCGCCCTGGAAGCGGTCGACCTTATTCTTCTTGAATAGGAACTCGATGCCCTTGGTCAGCGCGCCCACGGACTCGGCCTTCTGCTTCATCATCTGGGGCAGGTTCAGCTTAGGCGTCACGTCGATGCCCAGCGTCGCGAACTCGGTGCTCGCCGCGGCGAACATCTCGGAGGCGTGGAGCAGCGCCTTGGAGGGCATGCAGCCCACGTTCAGGCAGGTGCCGCCCAGCGTCGCGCCGCCGTCGATCCCCTTGTCCACGCACGCGGCCTTGAGGCCGAGCTGTCCTGCGCGGATGGCGGCGTTGTAGCCGCCCGGCCCGCCGCCGATGATGATCACGTCGTAAGGAGTGGAGTCAGCCATGATGCGCCTGCGCCCTTCAGATGGGCGCGCAACCTAGGCAACGAAAGGCGCAGGTCAACCGGCGACAGCGGCTTGGGGCGGTTCAGGCGTTGATATAGACCGCCGGCCGCGCGGGTGAGGCTTGTGTCGTGCTGCGCTTGAGCATCCGCGTGATCCGCTCCACCACAGAGGCCCCGCTGAACGGTTTGGCCAGGCAATCGCGAACACCCAGCTCGACGCCGGCGCGCACGTCTTCGGCCGCGAGGCTGCGGCCGACCAGCAACACGGGAACCGGGCGGCCGGGCAAGGCGGCCATGGCCCGCAGGAACGCCAAAGCGTCCATCTCCGGCAGGTTCCGTTCCAGGATCAGGGCGTCGGGGCGGCTGGTTTCCAGCACTTCCAGGGCGGCGCGGCCCGTGCGCGCAGCGATGGGGTGGAAGCCTGCGACATCCAGGCGGATCTGCACCATTTCCAGCGTGGTGCGATCGTTATCGACCACCATGATCTTCGAGGCGCGACCGTCGAATTGCATTCGCATCGCTCCTAGAAGAGGTCCAGGTCGCCGGCGTCCGCCGCCTCGACCTCATCCAGGTCACCCCCGAGACCGGTGGTCATGCGCTCGACCAGGGCGCCCAGGGTGACGTCCGACAGCGCCTCTCCGACCGGCGCCGTGACGTCCTCGGGCACAACCAGGCTGAGGCCCCGCGCGAAGGCCGACAAGCTCGTCAGGTGCTGGGCCAGCAGATCCACGCCGTGCAGCCCCTCCAGGAGGCGTTCGCGTTCTAGCTCGGGCAAGCCCTCCATCACCTCGCCGATCAGGCGGTCCAGATAGATGCAGCGCGCACCGGCCAGCTCGATCTCGGCGGCGAGCACGTCGAGCGTCATCGCCACGCTGGGAGCAAAGGAAGGTTTCATATTCGGCACGGACTGGCTCGCTCTCTTTCGAGAGAGCATTTCAGCCTGCGCCTAATCATTGGTGAATTGCGGGAACAGCGTTCGCACGAAGCTGCTCATTTTGAGATGCTGCGGCGATCCGCCTCGGGACCGCCGCGCAAACTCTGCGAGTTCCTTAGCTTTCTAGACGTCGAGCAACAGGCGCTTGGGATCCTCGATGGCGTCCTTCACGTGGACCAGGAAGGTCACGGCGCCCTTGCCGTCCACGATCCGGTGGTCGTAGCTCAGCGCCAGGTACATCATCGGGCGCACCACGATCTGGCCGTTCACGACCATCGGCCGCTCCTGGATCTTGTGCATGCCCAGGATGCCGGATTGCGGGGCGTTGAGGATCGGGGTCGACATCAGCGAGCCGTAAATCCCGCCGTTCGAGATGGTGAACGTCCCGCCCTGCAGGTCTTCCAGCGCCAGATTGCCGTCCCGCGCCTTCTTGCCCAGGGCGGCGATCTCTTTTTCGATCTCGGCCAGGCTCATGGCGTCCGCGTCGCGCACCACCGGCGTCACCAGGCCCTTTTCGGTGCCGACGGCGACGCTGATGTCATAGTGATTCTTGTAGATGAGGTCCGTGCCGTCGATCTCGGCGTTGACCTCCGGCACCTGCTTCAGGCCGTGGATCACCGCTCGGACGAAGAGGGACATGAAGCCCAGCTTCACGCCGTGCTTCTTCTCGAACAGGTCCTTGTATTCGTTCCGCAGCGCCATGACCCCGCTCATGTCCACCTCGTTGAAGGTGGTCAGCATGGCGGCGGCGTTCTGGGCCTCCTTCAGCCGGCGCGCGATGGTCTGGCGCAGGCGGGTCATCTTCACCCGCTCTTCCCGGTCATGGATCGCCCGCGGAGCCGAGGGCGCAGCCGGAGCGGCCGGAGTCTTGGCGCGGGCCTCCAGCGCGGCCAGGGCGTCGCCCTTGGTCACGCGGCCGTCCTTGCCGGTGCCGGCGATCGCGCCCGCATCCAGCTTGTTCTCGGCGACGACCCGTTGGGCCGACGGCGCCAGCACGGGCTCGGCGGCGGCCTTGGCGGCCG
The DNA here is from genome assembly GCA_036383735.1 of Phenylobacterium sp. Lineage (GTDB taxonomy): Bacteria > Pseudomonadota > Alphaproteobacteria > Caulobacterales > Caulobacteraceae > Phenylobacterium. The sequence continues at coordinate 6,698 of DASVNS010000002.1, forward strand.
GCGCGGGGGCCGGTTCGGGTTTCGGAGCCGGCGCGGCCTCGGTCTTCGGAGTCGCGGCCTTGGGCGCCGCAGCCGCGCCGCCTTCGCTGATCTTGCCCAGCACCGCGCCTGGCTCGACGGTCGCGCCTTCCTCGGCGGTGATCTCAGCCAGCACGCCGTCGGACGGTGCGGCCACTTCCAGGCTCACCTTGTCGGTTTCCAGCTCCACCAGGATCTCGTCCTTGCGGACCGCATCGCCGGCCTTCTTCGCCCAGCGCGCCACCGTGGCTTCGGTGACGGACTCACCGAGGGCGGGGGTCATGATGTCGGCCATTGGGGGGTAGGCTCCTTAAGTCGCGGACGCGGGCGGAATGGGTGGAGAAAATCTAGGCGAAGGCTTCCGTCAGGAACGTCTCGAGTTCCTTCAGGTGGCGGCTCATCAGGCCGGCGGCGGTGGAGGCCGAGGCGGGGCGGCCGACGTAGCGGGCGCGCTTGGCCTTGATGCTCATGCGCTCAAGGGTGAGCTCCAGCCACGGGTCGACGAACATCCAGCCGCCCATGTTCTTGGGCTCTTCCTGGCACCAGACCAGCTCGGCGTTCTTGAAGCGCTTCAGCTCGTTGGAGAGCGACTTCAGCGGCCACGGATAGAACTGTTCCAGGCGCAGGATGTAGACGTCGTCGCGGCCGCTCTTGGCCCGCTGCTCGACCAGGTCGAAGTAGACCTTGCCGGAGCAGACGATGACCCGGTTGATCTCCGCGTCGGGCTTCAGCTGCACGCCGCCGACCTCGCAGTCGGCCTCGGCGCCGTCGATCAGCACCCGGTGGAAACCGGTGCCGGTCTCCATGTCCGAGAGATTCGACACCGCCCGCTTGTGGCGCAGCAGCGACTTGGGCGTCATCACGATCAGCGGCTTGCGGAATTCGCGCAGCAGCTGGCGGCGCAGGGCGTGGAAGTAGTTGGCCGGGGTCGTGCAGTTGATGACCTGCATGTTGTCCTCAGCGCAGAGCTGCAGGTAGCGCTCGAGGCGGGCCGACGAGTGCTCCGGCCCCTGGCCCTCGTAGCCGTGCGGCAGCAGCATCACGAGGCCGCTCATCCGCAGCCACTTGCGTTCGCCCGATGAGATGAACTGGTCGATGACCACCTGGGCGCCGTTGGCGAAGTCGCCGAACTGGGCTTCCCAGAGGGTCAGCGTGTCGGGGTCGGTCAGCGAGAAGCCGTACTCGAAGCCCAGCACCGCCTCTTCCGACAGCGCCGAGTCCAGCACCTCGAAGTGGGCCTGGTTCGGGCCCAGATTCCGCAGCGGGAAATAGACCTCCTCGGTCTTCTGGTCGATGAAGCCGGAGTGGCGCTGCACGAAGGTGCCGCGCACGCTGTCCTGGCCGGACAGGCGGACGGGGAAG
>DASVNS010000003.1:0-4452 GCA_036383735.1 Phenylobacterium sp.
TTCCTCGATCGAACCGGCGATGAGATCCACACCGCCATGGAAGCCGGCCCGGTGGCCCGCAAGGACGCCATCAAGGCCGAGCCCTGGCTCCCCGCCTACGAGAAGCGCAACGTCGAGATCGGCCTGGCGACCGGCTTCCTAGGCCACGCGCAGATCGGCAAGGGCATGTGGGCCGCCCCCGACATGATGAAGGACATGATGGCCGCCAAGATCGGCCATCCGAAAGCCGGCGCGAACACCGCCTGGGTGCCCTCGCCGACCGCGGCCGTGCTGCACGCCCTGCACTATCACGAGGTGGACGTCCCAAGCCTCCAGGCCGGCATGGGCACGGCCGCCGCCACGGGCCTGGACGAACTGCTGACCCCGCCGCTCGCCAAGTCCAACTGGAGCCCGGCCGACGTCCAGCAGGAGCTCGACAACAACGTCCAGGGCATCCTCGGCTACGTCGTGCGTTGGATCGACCAGGGGGTGGGTTGCTCCAAGGTCCCGGACATCCACGACGTCGGCCTGATGGAGGACCGCGCGACGCTGCGGATCTCCAGCCAGCACATCGCCAACTGGCTGCACCACGGGGTCTGCACCGAGGCGCAGGTGCGCGAAACCATGGCCCGGATGGCCAAGGTGGTCGACGGCCAGAACGCCGGGGACCCGCTCTACACGCCGATGAGCGGCGCGGCCGACGGCATCGCCTTCCAGGCGGCGCTGGACTTGGTGTTCAAGGGCCGCGAACAGCCCAACGGCTACACCGAGCACATCCTCACGCGCCGTCGCCGCGAGCGGAAGGCCCAGGTGGCGCGGGCGATCGAGACGGCCTGATCTGGTCCCTCCCCAGGGCGGGGAGGGAACCGATCATTTCCTCGTCCAGCTTCCGCCGGCCGGCTTGTAGTACTCGCCGGGCTTGAGCTTCATCTGCACGACCTGGGTGTAGGCGGACGCGCCCGCGGCTTCCACCGAGACGCCGTTCTTGGCGGCGGCCTGGCGGTACAGGGCGGCGCGACCCTGGTTGATGTCGTCGACGGCCGCCTTCACGGCGGGGTCGGACGCGGGCTTCACGAAGCCGAGGAACCCGTCGGCCTGTTCGCCCACGATACCGGCGGCCTTGGCCGCGTCGACGGCGGCCTTGGAGTCCATGGCGTAGGCGGCGGCTGGCGCGACGGCCAGGGCGGCCAGGACGGCCGCGGCGATGCTCGAATGGTAGGTCATGGCTTCTCCTCTCCCCTAGAAGAGGTTGGGGTTTTTCTGGATGAGGGCTTTGACGTCCTCGTCCAGCTGCAGGCGGACGTTGGCGTCCAGCTTGGCGTAGATGTTGATCGGCGCGACCTCTACCCGCACGGTCGGGGTGCAGGCCGTCAGGCTCGCCAGCGCAAGCGCGGCCAGAACCAGTCTCATGGGGCGGTCTCCGTCATCATGTCTCCGTTTGTGAAGCGTCACGGCTGAACCGGACCTGAACTACGCGCCTTCTGATACTCGGCGTAGTCGGCCAACAGATCGTCCAGGTTGAGAGTCGTGTCGAGCGTCAGGTTCACGCCCGTGCCCGACGGCAGCGGCAGGGTGCGCCCCAGGAACCGCTTCCGGATCAGGTCCATGACAGTCAGCTTGATCTTCTGCTTCGTGGGCGGATCGTGGCGGCCGACGATGTGGAAGATCACGCCCAGGCGGCCATCCGGCTGGCTGGCGATCGAGGCTTCCAGCGTGTCGAAGGCCAGGTTCTCCATGGCCTGATAGGCGAAGTCGGTGAAGGTGGCGTTGGGATCGACGACCGGGGCGGGGGCCGTCACGGCGGTGTCGGCCGAGACCCCTGTCAGCGCCGCGCGCGCGATCGAGATGCGGCCGGGCTGTATCGCCGTGACCTCGCCGCCGGAGATGCGGACCCGATCGCCTATCACCTCGAAAGGTATTCTGCCGCTGACCTTGGCGTCGAACTCGACCTTGTCGCCGAACGGCGAGGCCTCGACCAGATCGTGCAGTTGCACGCCCTCCAGCCGCAGGACCCCGCGGGTCGGCGCGCCCGGAACCAGAGGGATCTCCAGGGTCTCGACGCGTACCTTGCCGCCGCCTACATCGGCCTCGCCGCCCGCCACCTTGAGCAGATTGTCGGCGACCCCGAAGGTGGCGCGCAGGTGTTCCACCAGGATCGGCCCCTGCACCTGCTCGACCGCGAGCTCCTGGCCCGGGGCGGCGGTCAGCGGGGCGAGGCTGGCGAAGACCAGCTCGCCGCTCAGGCCTTTCACGGGGCCGGCGGGGCTCTGGAAGTCGAGACGTGGAATACGGATGACGCCGCTGCTGGTCGCGCCGTCAGGCGTCCAGTCGAAACGGCCGTTGAACCGGGCCTGTCCCGTCACCGGCGACCCCAGGGTCGATGCCAGGGGCGAGATCTGGTCGGGCTGCAGCGCGCCCTCCGCAAAGTCGAGCATGGCGGTCTGGATCACCACGCCGCCCCTGCCCAGGTTGCTGTCCTGGGTGACCTGCGCGGCCCCCAGCGGCACGCCGTTCGGAAGCTTGAACGCAAGGTTCGCGCGCCAGATGAACCCCGCCAGGTTGGCGTCGCCGGTCATCAGGAAAGGGTTGAAGCGCCGATCCGGGGCGGTGTCTTCCTGCCTTGCGGTGTCGATATGCGCCTGGGCAGTGAGCTCGCCGCGGCGGCTCTGGGCGGCAATGCGGCCGGCGCCGCCGATCATCCGCGCCTGGGCGAAGGTCGCTGACGCCGCAACCGATTGGGCCCGCCCGGCGATCCGCCAGTCGCCGCCGGCCATGCGGAACAGCGGTTGGCCCCCGGCCTGGCAAAGACGCCCGGAGACGCTCTCGACGTCGTTGGCGTCGAAGTCGAGCCGATCGGCTTTCAGGTCCACGCAGCGATCGGCGTCGAAGCGGAGGCTGCCGGCGGCGGACTGCAGGCGGCCCGTCGCATCGATCTCCGCGCTTCGTACAAAGCCGATCGATGCGCGCGCGCGGACGCGCCCGGAAGCGGTCATCCCGCCGTCGGTCAGCACCAGCTTTGCGACATCCGCCTCGATCGCGGGCAGTCCACCGCCCTTCACGGCGAGGCGGAAGGCGCCGCCGGAGGGACCGAGCACCGGCGCCGTGGCGCGACCGGCCAGTTCGACGACCCCGCCCCCAGCGGTCGCGACCCGCACCGGCTTGGCAAGGGCTACGGTTGCGGCGCCGTCCTTGAGGCGCACCGAAAATCCCGGCGCGGCGACCTTGAAGCCGGCGGCCGCACGCTTGATGGCGGCGATGTCGGGCGTGTCCTGCGCCGTCACCCGGCCCAGTCCGCTCCAGCTCCCCTGTCCCACGGCCGCCCCGTCGAACGCCGCCTGGATGCCCGAGGCTGCCGCCGAAACAGGTCCCTCCGCGGTCACGGTGAAGGGCGAGAGCCTCAGGTCGCCGGCGGTCAGGCCATCGACGCCGCCGTTCAGCTTGAGGGTCGCGGCGATCCGGTCGCCGGGCTTGCGGTCCCAGCTGACGTCCTGGGATGTGGCGGCGAGGCGGACCGCCCTGGCCTCCATGGTCCCCAGGTGTCCGGCGCTGGCCAGGATGCTGGCGCTGGCCTTGCCGCGGAATGTGAGGTCGGGGACCCAGCCCTTGGCCTGTCCGGTCAGTCCCGCCTTGAGTTCGGCGCCGTCGAGGGCCTGGCCGGCCAGGACGACCCTGCGGCCGGTCAGGCGCAGGGCTGCGACCACCGCGCCGTCGCCGCGCCGCTTCTGCAGGTCGGGATAGGGAAGTTGCGCGGTCAGGTTCAGGGCTCCGTCTTCGAGCCCGGCCGCGCCGGTTGTCGCAGACATCACCGGGGCGGCGATCGCCAGATCGATCCGCCCGGCCCGCGTGACCGCCTGCAGGGACCCGGCGCCCAGGCTCACCCGGACATCCCCGTCTTTCAGGCGCACCGGCGCGGACGTCGCCTTAAGGCGCTGCAGCTTGCCGTCGTCGACGAGGGCATCGGCCGTAACGCGCAGCGGGTCGCCGTAGTCCGTGGTCAGGACCAGCACCCCATCGTCGATCTGGATGCGGGGCTGTTTGACGTTCGGCCGCGGGGGGCGGCGCAGGAACTCCTGCACCAGGGGGTCCAGGGCGCCCGCGTGCAGGCCGTCGCGCCGCAATTGGGCGCGCAGCACCGGCTTCCTCAGGACGACGGAGATCACCTCGAGGCCGGTGATCCGGGCCCGGAAGCGCACCTCGGCGCGCTCGGCGGTGAAGTCCGGACGATTGGGGTCGCCGATCCGCAGCCGGGCGGTGAAGACGCCGGGTCCAAAGGACTCGACCTGGGCCTCTGCCGCGACGCCCTTGGAGTTGAGCCAGCCGGTCAACGCCTCACGCGCCAAGGCCCTGCGGTTGAGCCATGCGAACCCGGCCAGCAGCACGAGGGCTACGGTCGCCAGGGCCAGGATCAGGCGCAGCGGTCGGGTCTTGGCGGGCGCGGTGTCGGTCAAGGCGTGAAGCGGCTCAGCGGAAGCT
>DASVNS010000004.1:0-4752 GCA_036383735.1 Phenylobacterium sp.
CTTCCTGAGCTGGGCGCCGCACCATCCGGCCAAGGAACTGGGCCGCTACAAGGACACCCGCGGCTTCCGCAGCCGCCTGGGCAACATCCTGACCATGGGGATGCAGTACCACATCATCCACCACCTCTATCCCCGCATGCCCCTCATGCGGCACCCGGCCGCCTTCCGCGCGCTGCGGCCCATTCTCGTCGCCCGCGGATGCCGGCTGGACGGCATCTAGCGGACCGGGCGGTGACGGCGGCGGGTCGGTGACGTCGCCGCCCCTGCCGGCGCGCCCGGACTCGCCTATATTGGCGCCATGCTCGAAGCTCCCGCGCAGGCCCTGAAGGGGGCGGCGCTTATCAAGGACGAGGTCAAGCGGCTGCCCGACCGGCCGGGCGTCTATCGCATGATCGGCGAGGACGGCGAGGTCCTCTATGTGGGCAAGGCGCGTAGCCTGAAGAAGCGCGTGGTCCAGTACGCCCAGGGCCGCTTCCACACCCAGCGCATCGCCCACATGGTGGATGCGACCCGCTCGATGGTGTTCGTCACCACGCGCACCGAGACCGACGCCCTGCTGCTCGAGATCAATCTGATCAAGCAGCTGAAGCCCCGCTTCAATGTGCTGCTGCGCGACGACAAGAGCTTCCCCGAGATCGTCATCCGCCGCGAACATCCGGCCGCCCAGCTGCGCAAGCACCGCGGCGCCCACACCATCAAGGGCGACTACTTCGGACCCTTCGCCTCGGCCTATTCGGTCAACAGGACGCTCAACACCCTGCAGAAGGCGTTCCTGCTGCGCTCTTGCTCGGACAGCGTCTACGAGAGCCGCACGCGCCCGTGCATGCTGCACCAGATCAAGCGGTGCGCCGCCCCCTGCACCGGCCTGATCTCCATCGAGGACTACGCAGGTCTGGTCGACCAGGCCGAGGCCTTCCTGCGCGGCAAGAGCCGGGCGGTCATGGGCAAGCTCTCGGCCGAAATGCAAACCGCCTCCGACGACATGGAGTTCGAGCGCGCCGCCCGCCTGCGCGACCGTATCCGCGCCCTGGCGTCGGTGGCCCAGGAGCAGCAGATCAACCCCGAGACCCTGGAGGAGGCCGACGTCTTCGCCCTCCACGCCGAGGGCGGCCAGGCCTGCGTCCAGGTGTTCTTCTTCCGGGCGGGCCAGAACTGGGGCAACCGCGCCTACTTCCCCAAGCTGCCGCAGGGGGGCGTGGACAAGAGCGACGAGACCCCCGAGGTCATGGCCGCGTTCCTGGGCCAGTTCTACGACGACAAGCCGATCCCCAAGGCGATCCTGGTCAATGTCGAGCCCGCCGAGTGCGACCTGATCGCCGAGGCCTTCTGCCAGAAGTCCGGTCGCAAGGTGGAGATCTCCCGGCCCCAGCGCGGCGAAAAGAAGCAGCTGGTCGAGCATGCCCTCACCAACGCCCGCGAGGCCCTGGGCCGCAGGATGGCCGAGAGCTCGGCCCAGACCAAGCTGCTGGCCGGCGTCTGCGAAGCCTTCGGCCTCGACAGCCAGCCCGAGCGGATCGAGGTCTACGACAACAGCCACATCATGGGCACGAACGCGGTGGGCGGCATGATCGTCGCCGGCCCCGACGGTTTCCAGAAGACCCAGTACCGCAAGTTCAACATCAAGAGCGCCGAGATCACCCCGGGCGACGACTTCGGGATGATGAAGGAGGTGCTGCGCCGCCGCTTCTCCCGGCTGGTCAAGGAAGAGGAAGACGGGGAGGGCGCCGTCCGCCCCGACCTGGTGCTGCTCGACGGCGGCGCGGGCCAGCTCTCCGCGGCGCTGGAGATCATGGCCGACCTCGGCGTCGACGACATCCCGGTGGTCGGCGTCGCCAAGGGCCTCGACCGCGACGCCGGCATGGAGCGCTTCTTCGTGCCCGGCCGCGAGCCCTTCCGCTTCGACCACAAGTCGCCGGTGCTCTACTACCTCCAGCGCCTGCGCGACGAAGCCCACCGGTTCGCCATCGGCACGCACCGCACGCGGCGCGCCATCGACATGAAGAAGAACCCCCTCGATGAGATCGACGGGGTCGGACCGGGACGCAAGCGCGCCCTGCTGCACGCCTTCGGCTCGGCCCGCGGCGTCAGCCGCGCCAGCGTCGACGACCTGGAGAAGGTCGAGGGCGTCAGCCGCCAGCTGGCGGAGCGCATCTACGGTTACTTCCGGAAGGGGTAGGGCGGGTGGCTTCGCCAAAAGCTCAGAAAGCTCAATAGCCTACTTCCAGGTCGCCCTCCCACTCAGCGCCGGATCGCAACAGTCCGGTAACAAAGTGTGCATATCAGTGATGCAACCTTTGCGTTTGGAGGGGCGGCGGTGAACGGGCAGTCAATGATTTCGACCCGCGCCGCCGAACGGCGCGACGCGGAGCCCACGGCATGATCAAGGTTCTCACCTGCCTTGGGGCCGAGCACGATTTGCGGCTGGTGCTGCTCGCCGGCCTGGTCTGCGCCTTCTCCTCGAGCCTGGCGATGCTCCTCTATGCCCGGAGCTCGGGCAGCGTGCGGCCCGGCCTGCTTGGCTTGGCGGGCGTGGTCGCCGGCGCAGGCATCTGGTCGACCCACTTCATCGCCATGCTCGCCTTCCAGCCGGGCCTCGCCACCGGCTATGCGCCGGCTGAGACCTTGGGCTCGCTGGCGATTTCGGTCGCCTTCGCCGTTCTGGGCTTCAATTGCGCCGGCCGCCGCGACGCAGCCCGAAGCGGCCTTGCCGGCGGGGTCATCGGGCTCGGCGTCGCGTTGATGCACTACACGGGCATGGCCGGCCTGCACACGCAGGGGACGTTGAGCTGGAACCCGGGCTATGTCGCGGCGTCGGTCCTGTTGGGCGTCGCGCTCGCTGCGTCGGCGTTCGTCGCGGTGCGATCGTCCGCCCGTCTCAGGCCCGCGCTGCAGGGCGCCCTGCTGCTGACGCTTGCCATCTGCGGTCTGCACTTCACAGGCATGGCGGCGGTGACGATCACCCCGGACAGCGGCGTCGAAGTGCCCGGCTCCAGCCTATCGCGCACTCAGCTGGCCGTCATGGCCGCCATCGTGACCGTCCTCGGCCTGAGCACGGTCGCGGGGGTCTTCGTGACGGCCCAGAGCCGTCGGGCGGCCCTTCGTCAGCTGCGCGAGGCCATCGCCTCCACGCCCGACGGCATGGCCATCTACGACTTCCGCGATCGCCTGGTCGCCTGGAACGACGGCTTCATCGCGTTCCTCGGATTCGACGATGGCGTGGGGTACGGCGCGGCCCGCGAACAGATCGTTCGCGCGGGCTTCGCCCGGATCGCGGCCGTGAGGGGCGGCGATCCGGCGCTCGAAGCCGAACGGCTGCTCGCCGCCGCCCGCGCGCCAAGCCACTCGCAGGAGCACCAGTCGCTCGACGGCCGCTGGTGGCGGGCGGAACACCGCCTCACGCCGCGGGGCGGCCGGGTGTCGGTGTTCGTGGACATCTCGCGCCACAAGGAGGCGGAGCAGACCCAGGCCCGCCTGATCCAGGATCTCAGGGAGACCGAGGCCCGCCTCCTCGAAGCGGTGACGACGGCGCAGGAGGCCAGCCGCGCCAAGACGGACTTCCTCGCCAACATGAGCCACGAGCTGCGCACGCCGCTCAACGGCGTGCTCGGGCTCTCGGGCGCGCTCAAGCGCCGGGTTCGCGACCCCGAAAGCCAGGAGATGATCAGCCTGATCGAGGATTCCGGCCGCACCCTGCAGCGCGTGCTGTCCGACATCCTCGACCTTTCCAAGATCGAAGCCCGCAAGGTGAGCCTCGAGACCCAGGACTTCGACCTGCTCCACGAGGTCGAGGTCGCGGTGCTCCCGTTCGCCGCCAAGGCGCAGGAGAAGGGGGTCGGGTTCCACATCGAGGCCACGGACCTGGGCCAGCTCAGGGTCTCCGGCGACGCGCTGCGGATCCGCCAGATCCTGTCGAACCTCGTCTCCAACGCGGTGAAGTTCACCGACCAGGGCGACGTAACCGTGACCATCCAGGCGGCTTCGGAAGATCCGGGATACCTGGCGACCTTCACGGTCCGGGACACCGGCATCGGTTTCGACGCCAGCCAGGTCGAACGTCTCTTCCAGGCCTTCGAACAGGACGACGCCTCCACCACGCGACGGTTCGGGGGAACCGGGCTTGGCTTGCCGATCTGCAAGGGCCTGGCCGAGCTCCTGCGCGGCAGCCTCACCGCTGTCTCCACGCCGGGGGCGGGCTCCGCCTTCACCCTCTGCGTGCCCCTGCTCCCGGCCGCCCTTCAGCAGCCGGCGGCCGACGCGCAAGAGCCCACGGAGGTCACGCCGAACCTGCGCATCCTGCTCGCCGAGGACCACGTCACCAACCAGCGGGTGGTCGAGCTGCTGCTGCAGCCCTTCGGCACGGAACTGGTCATCGTCGGGAACGGCGTCGAGGCGGTCGCCGAGCTCGAGCGCCAGCCCTTCGATCTCGTGCTGATGGACATGCAGATGCCGGTCATGGACGGGCTGGAGGCCACCCGCGAGATCCGTCGTCGCGAGCTGGAGACGGGGCGCAGGCCGGCGCCGATCGCCATGCTCACCGCCAACGTCTCCAGTCACTTCGTGAAGCTGTCGCTCGGCGCCGGCGCCAACCACCACATCGCCAAGCCCGTCACCCTGGACACCCTCGTCTCGGGGATCGAAACCTGTCTGGCCGTCGCCGCGATCCCGACCCCGGACGCGCAGCAGGCGTAGAGCACCTACCTCCCGCGCCCGATCGGCAGCCGACCATCCACGCGGCCGCCTCAGCCAGGGCCT
>DASVNS010000005.1:0-10664 GCA_036383735.1 Phenylobacterium sp.
TCGACGCTCTACAAGATCCTGCCCGGGCTGATCGTCTTTTCCGACGAGCTGAACCACAACTCGATGATCAGCGGCATCCGCGCCGGCCGGCGCGAGCAGCGCCGGGTGTTCCGCCACAACGACCTGGAGCACCTGGAGCAGCTGCTGATCGAGGCCGACCCGGCGGCGCCGAAGGTGATCGCCTTCGAGAGCGTCTATTCCATGGACGGCGACATCGCCGACATGCGCGGCACGGTGGCGCTGGCCAAGAAATATGGCTGCCTGACCTATCTGGACGAGGTGCATGCGGTGGGCATGTACGGCCCCAGGGGCGCCGGCGTGGCCGAGCGCGACGGGGTGATGGACCAGGTCGACATCGTCGAGGGGACGCTGGGCAAGGCGTTCGGCGTCATGGGCGGCTACATCGCCGCCGACGCGGTGATCGTGGACGCGATCCGCAGCTATGCCGACGGCTTCATCTTCACCACCTCGCTGCCGCCGGCGCTGGCCGCGGGCGCGGTGGCCTCGATCCGCTACCTTAAGGAACACAACGAGGTGCGCCTGGCTCACCAGGAACGCGCCGCGACGCTGAAGCTGCGCCTGAAGAAGGCCGGCTTGCCGGTGATGCCGTCGGTCAGCCACATCGTCCCGGTGCTGGTGGGCGACGCCGTCCACTGCAAGCTGATCTCGGACATCCTGCTGGAAGACCACGGCATCTACGTCCAGCCGATCAACTACCCGACCGTGCCGCGCGGCACCGAGCGCCTGCGTTTCACGCCTTCGCCCGGTCACACCGACGGGATGATGGACGAACTGACCGAGGCGCTCGAAAAGCTCTGGGTCCGCTGCAACGTCCAGCGGGTCGGCGGCTACGCCGCCTGAGCGACCCGCCCATCGAGAAATCGAACCTCCCGTGCCTCGCCGGGAGGTTTTTTCTTGCCCTTCAGCAGCCTGGCGAAGGGATTAACCGTGGGGTGCGACAAACTGTGCTGCGGCGCATTGGCACAACGTCAGCGTGCGCAAATGCTGGCTTACTCTCTGGCAAGATCAGTCGTTCAACAGCCCGACACTGGATTGGTCCCGAGCGCCCCTGCAAAACAGGGGCGCTCTCATATCTTGACCGGCGAGGCCGATTTACTTCCGCCGCCGGACGCCGCGACCCAATCCGATCTGCTTTGCGAAGTCCGAACGCCGCGCGGCGTAGGCGGGCGCCACCATCGGATAGTCGGGCGGAAGGCCCCACCGGCGGCGATAGTCGTCGGGACTCATATTGTAGCGGGACCTGAGGTACCGCTTGAGCATCTTCAGCTTCTTCCCGTCCTCCAGGCAGACGATGTAGTCGTGCTGCACCGAGCGGCTGATCGGCACGGCCGGCTTGGGGCGCTCTTCGGGCTGGGCGGGCGGCGCGGCTCCGGTCAGCAGGGTCAGCGCGTGATGCACACTGCGGATGATGTCGGGCACGGCGTCGGCGGTGACCGCGTTGCGGCTGACGTAGGCCGACACGATGCCCGCCCCCAAGCGCATCAGTTCCTCTCCCGAGGGCCCCTCGGAATCAGGTCCTACGCTCATGACCACCCCTTCTCGACACGCTGAGAGGGCCGTAGATGCAGCGAACCCACACCCCGGCCTTCGCCGGTCAACGTGCGAAATGCGTCGACGGTTCCCGCGATTACTGAGCGGAGCGCCGGTTGGAGGGGCGCGCGTTCGGGGGTAAAGGAGGGCGCCGCCCGCCCCGACCTTACGAAAGGCCTAGCCCTTGAACCTGCACGTGCAAACCCAACGCTCCACCGAAGACTTCTTCCAGGCCGACGTCGGCGTGGCCGACCCTGCGATCGCCAAGATCCTGGGCGGGGAGCTGAAGCGCCAGCAGGATCAGATCGAACTGATCGCCTCGGAGAACATCGTCTCCAAGGCGGTTCTGGACGCCCAGGGCTCGGTCCTGACCAACAAGTACGCCGAAGGCTATCCGGGCAAGCGCTACTACGGCGGCTGCGAGGTGGTGGACGAGGCCGAGGTCCTGGCCATCGAGCGCGCCAAGCAGCTGTTCGGCTGCGAATACGCCAACGTCCAGCCGCACTCGGGCAGCCAGGCCAACCAGGCGGTGTTCATGGTGACCATGAAGCCGGGCGACACCTTCATGGGCATGAACCTGGACCACGGCGGCCACCTGACGCACGGCAAGAGCGTCAACCAGTCGGGCAAATGGTTCAGCCCGGTGGCCTATGGCGTTCGCACCCAGGACCACCTGATCGACTATGACGAGGCGGCGGAAGTGGCCCGCGCGAACCAGCCCAAGGTGATCATCGCCGGCGGCTCGGCCTATTCGCGCCAGATCGACTTCAAGAAGTTCCGCGAGATCGCCGACGAGGTGGGCGCGATCCTGATGTGCGACGTCGCCCACTATGCGGGCCTGATCGTGGCGGGTGAATATCCGAACCCGTTCCCGCACGCCCACATCGTCACCACCACTACCCACAAGACCCTGCGCGGTCCGCGCGGCGGGATGATCCTGACCAACGACAAAAAGCTGGCCGGCAAGATCAACAGCGCCGTATTCCCGGGACTGCAGGGCGGACCGTTGATGCATGTGATCGCCGCGAAGGCCGTGGCGTTCGGCGAGGCGCTGCGGCCGGAGTTCAAGACCTATGCGAAGCAGGTCATCGAGAACGCCCGGGCGTTGGCCGACAGCCTGCAGAGCGTGGGCTTCAAGATCGTCTCGAACGGCACCGACAGCCACCTGATGCTGGTCGACCTGACGCCCAAGAACGTCAGCGGCGCCCAGGCCGAGATCGCCCTGGAACGCGCGGGGATCACCACCAACAAGAACTCCATCCCCGGCGACCCGCTGCCGGCGATGCAGACCTCGGGCCTGCGGGTCGGCACGCCGGCCGGCACGACCCGCGGATTCGGCGCCGCCGAATTCCGGCAGGTGGGCAAGTGGATGGGCGAAGTCCTGGACGCGGTCTCGACGGGCGAGGACTCCACCGCGGTCGAACAGAAGGTGCGGGCGGACGTCGTGGCGCTGACCAAACGCTTCCCCATATACGCCTAATTGCGTTAAGTGGCCGCGAGAGGGGCTATATATGCGCTGCCCGTTCTGCGGCCACGACGAAACCCAGGTGAAGGATAGCCGACCGTCCGAGGACGGTGCGGCGATCCGGCGACGCCGGCTTTGCCCAGCCTGCGAAGGCCGCTTCACGACGTTCGAGCGTGTGCAGCTGCGTGAGCTGACCATCCTGAAGCGGTCGGGACGGCGCGTGCCGTTCGACCGCGACAAGCTGGCCCGTTCGCTTTCCGTGGCCTTGCGCAAGCGGCCGGTGGAGCCCGAACGCGTGGAGCGGATGATCTCGACCATCACCCGCCAGCTCGAGAGCATGGGCGAAACCGAGCTGCCGTCGTCCACGATCGGCGAGCTGATCATGACGCACCTGAAGCAGCTCGATGACGTCGCCTACGTCCGCTACGCCTCGGTCTACCGTGACTTCAAGGAGACGGACGACTTCGCGAGGTTCCTCGGCGAGGAAGGCCTGAGCGAGGCCGTGGCCGACGAGCGGTAGGGTCTCCTACCTCCCCCGCGCAGCGGCGGGAGGTAGGCCCCCCGCGCGATGACGAGTTGAAGAGGGGGCGATCATCCCGCCCCCAGGTTGAGCACCCCACGCGCGCGCATCACTGGCGTGAGCATCGCGCGCGCCATAAAGGGAGGGGATGAGCGTCACCCTCAAGCTCGCGACCTCGCTCGACGGTCGGATCGCCACCGCGGCCGGTGAAAGCCGTTGGATCACGGGGCCTGAGGCGCGCGAGCAGGTCCACCGCCTGCGCGCCGCCCACGACGCGGTGCTGATCGGCGTCGAGACGGCGTTGGCGGACGATCCGGAGCTTACCGTTCGCTTGGCCGGCTACAACGGCCGCCAGCCGGCGCGGGTGGTGCTGGACAGCCGGCAACGGCTGACGCCCGGCTGCAAGCTGGTGCAGACCGCTCGCGAGATTCCGACCTATGTCGTCGCCGCGGGCGATCCCAGCCCGGCGCTGGTCGAGGCCGGGGTGAGGGTGCTGACTGTCCGGGCCGTGGGCGAGGATCGGCCCGAGTTGAAGACTGTCGTGCAAACCCTTGCCGCAGAAGGTCTTTCCGATCTGTTCGTCGAAGGCGGCGGGCAGGTTGCGGGCAGTTTCCTGCGCTGCGGCCTGGTGGATGCGCTGGAGTGGTTCCGCGCGCCGATCCTGATCGGCGGCGAGGGCCGGCCGGGCATTGGCGCGCTGGCGGTTGCAGCGCTTGCCGAGGCGCCCCATTTCCGGCGGGTGGAGGTGAGCGCCTTGGGCCCTGACCTCTGGGAACGCTACGCGAGGGGTTAGTGCTTTTGCACAGTGACGTCGACGGTTTGAACTTCGGTCCGGACGCCCCTTCCTTTCCCGCGGGACGCGGGAGAGGGGGACCGCGCCCCGCAGAGGGCGTGGTGGAGAGGGCAAGCCCCACGCTCCGCGGGCCGACCGTGCCGAGCGGACCTCACCGGATGAGGCTTTCCCTCTCCACCCCGCGCTCTCCAGCCGGCTGGCGCCGGCTTCGGCGCGCGGTTCCCCTCTCCCGCTTCGTGGGAAAGGAAGGCCAACCCGGCACAATCACTGCAATCCCTGCGCAAAGGTACTAGATGTTCACTGGCATCGTCACAGACGTGGGGCGCGTGCGCGCCGTCCGCGACACGAATCGCGACCGCCGGTTCGAGGTCGAGACCCGTTTCGATCTCTCGACCGTGGATATCGGCGCTTCGATCAGCCACGCGGGCTGCTGCCTGACCGTCGTTGAAAAAGGAACCGGCTGGTTCGCCGTCGAGGTCTCCGGCGAGACCCTGTCGCTGACCACCCTCTCGGACTGGCACGAAGGCCGGCCGGTGAACCTCGAACGCGCGGCCAAGGTCGGCGACGAGTTGGGCGGTCACATCGTCTCCGGTCACGTGGACGGGGTCGGCGAGGTGATCTCCATCGAAAGCGAGGGCGGCTCGCACCGGGTGAAGATCCGTGTGCCGCGGCCGCTGCATCGCTATGTCGCGCCAAAGGGTTCGATCACGATCGAGGGTGTCTCGCTCACCGTCAACGAGGTGGAGGACGACGTCTTCGGCGTGAACCTGATCCCGCACACCTGGGACGTGACGACGCTGGGAACGTTGAAGGTCGGCTCGCGGGTGAACCTGGAGATCGACATGCTGGCGCGGTATCTCGCCCGCTGGCGCGAAACGGCCTAAAGGCTTCGGTTCCATTCCGAAGGACCATTCATGAGCGACGAGCCGATCCGCATTCTCATCGTGGAAGCGCGCTTCTACGACGACCTGGCTGACGCCCTGCTGGAAGGCGCGACCCAGGCGCTGAGCGCATATGGCGCGGAGTACGATGTCGTCACCGTGCCCGGAGCGCTGGAGATTCCGGGGGCCATCGCGTTTGCCGAGGAGGCGGGCCACCGTCCTGCCGGCAAGCGCTATGACGGCTACGTCGCGCTGGGCTGCGTCATCCGTGGCGAGACCTATCACTTCGAGATCGTCTCGAACGAAAGCGCCCGCGGGATCATGGACCTGACGATCGGCAAGAAGCTCTGCGTCGGCAACGGGATCCTCACGACGGAAGATGACGACCAGGCCTGGGCCCGGGCCCGCGCCAGCGAAGGCGACAAGGGCGGCGGCGCGGCGCGGGCGGCCCTCAGCATGATCGAACTGAAGCATCAGCTTTCGGGCGCCAGCCGATGAGCGCGCACGCCTCGCGGTCCGTCGCCCGGCTTGCGGCCGTCCAGGCGCTCTATCAGATGGAGGTCTCCTCCATCGGCGTGGAAAGCGTGATCCGCGAGTTCACCGAGCACCGCTTCGATCGCGACATCGAGGGCGAAACCCTGGCGTCGGCCGACGAGGCCTTCTTCGCCGAACTGGTGCGCGGGGTCGTGTCCGAACAGAAGCAGGTGGACGCGGCCATCGCCAAGCGGCTGGCCGAGAACTGGCGACTGGAGCGACTGGACGCCACGGTGCGCGCGATCCTGCGGGCGGGCGCCTACGAGCTCGCAAACCGTCCCGACGTGCCGACCGAGGTGGCGATCGACGAGTATGTCGATGTCGCCAAGAGCTTCTTCGAAGGTACGGAACCGGGCTTCGTCAACGGCGCCCTGGATGGCGTGGCGCGGGATGTCCGGCCGGGATCCTGAAAAGCTCGATGAGTTCGGCGAGATCGCCCGGCTCTTCCGCCCGCTGACCCGCGGCGCCCCTGGCGCTTTCGAGCTGAAGGACGACGCCGCCGTCATCCCGCAACGGGCGGGCTTCGATCTGGTCGTCACCAAGGACGCCATCGTCGAAAGCGTGCATTTCCCGCTGGGCGAGGCGCCGGAACTGGTGGCGCGCAAGCTGGTACGGGTGAACGTCTCGGACCTGGCGGCCAAGGCCGCCGAGCCCTTCGCCGCCTTCCTCGCCGTGGCCTGGCCCCAGGCGTTCTCCGACCGGGATCGGGAGCACTTCGCGATGGGTCTGGCCGCTGACCTGGAAGCCTTCGGCATCGACCTGCTGGGCGGGGATACCGTAACGACACCCGGGCCGTTCACCTGCAGCCTCACCGCCATGGGCTGGGTCCCGGCCGGCCGGATGATCCGACGCGCCGGCGCGCGCCCTGGCGACAAGCTGCTGGTCAGCGGGACGATCGGCGACGCCACGCTCGGCCTGGCGGCGGTGACCGGACAGATCGAGGACGGCGACGGCCGGCTGGCCTACCGCTACCGCCTGCCGGAGCCGAGGGTTGATCTGCGCGAGACCCTGCGTCGCCACGCCACCGCGGCGGCCGACGTCTCGGACGGCCTGGTCGCCGACGCCCGCCACATCGCCGAGGCCAGCGGCGTCGGCCTGCTGATCGACCTGGACCGGATTCCGTTGTCCGGCGCGGCGGCGACGTGGTTGGAAAGCCAGGCCGACGTAGCCGCCAGCCTGGTTCGCCTGGGGACCGGCGGCGACGACTACGAGGTGGTCTGCACCATGGCGTCCGGCGTCCGCAAGCCGCCCGGGTTCACCGTGATCGGCGAGGTGCTCGAAGGCGATACGGTGGAAGTCCGAGCTGCAGGGCGTCAGGTCGATCCCGGCCCCGGCGGCTGGCGGCACGGCTGAGCGGCGCCATGCCGCTACGAGCTCAGATGAAGTCGAAGCGGACCTGGGAGCGGCCGAAGTCGAGGGCGACCTGCTCGAACTGACTCAGCAGGTCCATGCCGATCACCAGCGCCGGCGTGTCCTTCAGGCCCCAGACGTCGAAGACGTGCATCTCGGCATAGGTCACCGGAACGTTGCCGAGGTGCAGCCCGCCCAATCGCAGGAAGGGGAGGAATATCGCCTCCCCCATGAAGCGTTCCCCCGCCAGCGATTCCAGGGCGACCATGCGAGGCGGCTCGGCCTTGCCGCGCTTGGCGTCCTGGGCGCGGACCAATTCGCGGAGTTTCCGGTTGCACAACGTGCCCTGGGCGCCGGAGTCGATGATGGCGCTGATCCGCTTGCCGCTCAGGTCGGCGTCGACAATGGTGAGTTGCCCGTGGCGGCGACGCGCCGGCACGACGACGACCTTGCCGGCCTCGGCTTCGTCCTGCCGGGAGCGGGTGATCTCGAGCTTGCTGTTCTTGAAATCCAGCACCAGCCTCTGGCCCTTGAGCCAATCGACGCCGAGCACGCCATCGACCTCCGGCCCCTGAAGGGGCAGGGCCGGCGCGCGGACTTTCCGCCGATTGCGCGGGCCGACCTGCAACCGGTCCAGGGTCACCACGGGCCGTTGGCGCACGCCCACGACGGTGTGCACGGGCACGCTCTCGACCGACTTGAGCGCCAGGCGTTCCACCAGGCGATGTGAGACGCAGCTCACGTTCGCGCCCGTGTCGAGGAGGAAGTTGAACGGCCCCTGATCGTTGATGGAGACCGGAGCCATCATGTGCTCGTTGCGGTCGTGGATGGTGTCCAGCGAGGTAGACGGAAAGTCCTCGTCAGGCAGTTCGAGCGGCGGCGGGACGAGTTTGTCCTGGGCCAGCGCTTGGGCCAAGGGCAGGGCGCTTGCGCCGGCGGCCATCAGGCCGAGGGCGGCGCGGCGGCGGGTCGGAGACATGCTCCGTATCCTCCCATTATGTGCAGCCAAGCTACCACCGTTCGTCCAAGCGCACCATGCAAGGTGCGGTGATCGGAGGCTGCGGCGCGGCCAGCCGGCTGGCCACGACCGGCCTCAACCTTGCGGCAACCGATTGGCGCGATGCTCGAACGATGATTCGTCGCGCCCTCATCGCCGCCGCCGTAGCGCTCGTGCTCTGCGCCCCCGTCGCCCACGCTGGCGAGGGCGGGGAAGGCGGCAAGGGCGACGTCGGGCAGTACGTCGATCTTCAGCCGGTCGGCCTGCCGATCATGAACAAGGGCCAACTGGTCAACTACGTCTTCGTCTACGTGCGCATCAATCTGACGAGCACGGCCAATGCCGCGAAGCTGCGCGAGAAAGAGCCGTTCTTCCGCGACGCGCTCGTCCGCGCCGGGCATCGCGCGCCGTTCACCAACCCGAAGAACCTCGCGGAGGTGGACGCGGCGCGCCTGACCGCCGTCCTGGCGCGGGACGCGAACGCGATCACCGGACCGGGCCAGATCCGCTCGGTGGTCGTCACGTCACAGGCCCCTCGGCGTAGGATGGGCCTGCCGCCCGTCTGATCGGGCGTTGGCGTTCAAGGGTCGCCAGTTGCACGGCCGCCGAAAACCTGAGTACGTTCCCGCTCTTTCCACGGGCGCATCCTTGCGCCCGTAGGGATTTCAGTTGGGGAAACGTGTCGGGGGACGGGAGCCGACCGGACGCACGCCCGAAAGAGGCGGCCGCCGGTCAACCCCCCGCGATCCAATCGCAAAGGGGCTATCGACGATGAGTTCTGTTCTACTGTTGGTGATCGGCGCAGGCGTGCTGGCGGTGCTTTACGGCGTCGTCCAGACCCTCTCGCTCCTCAAAGCCTCTCCGGGCAATGCCCGCATGCAGGAGATCGCCGCCGCCATCCAGGAAGGCGCGCAGGCCTACCTCAAGAAGCAATACACCGCGATCGGGATCGTCGGCGTCGTCATTCTCATCATCGTCGGCGTCCTGATCGGCCCCAAGGCGGCGATCGGCTTCGCCATCGGCGCCTTCCTGTCCGGGCTCGCGGGTTTCGCGGGCATGCTGGTCTCGGTGCGCGCCAATGTCCGCACGGCGCAGGCAGCGTCCGAGAGCCTCGCCAAGGGCTTGTCGCTCGCATTCCGCTCGGGCGCGATCACCGGTATGCTGGTGGCAGGCTTCGCGCTTATCGGGGTGGCCGGATACTACTTCATCCTGACCAACGGCATGGGTTACGAGAGCACCAGCCGCGAAGTGGTCGACAGCCTGGTGGCCCTGGGCTTCGGGGCCTCGCTGATTTCCATCTTCGCCCGTCTGGGCGGTGGCATCTTCACCAAGGGCGCCGACGTGGGCGGCGACATGGTCGGCAAGGTCGAGGCCGGCATACCCGAGGACGATCCGCGTAACGCCGCCACCATCGCCGACAACGTGGGCGACAACGTGGGCGACTGCGCCGGCATGGCGGCCGACCTGTTCGAAACCTATGCGGTGACCACCGTGGCCACCATGGTCCTGGCGGCGATCTTCTTCCGCGGCCTGCCCGAAGTGACGAACATGATGCTGCTGCCGCTGGCCATCTGCGGCGTCTGCATCGTCACCTCGATCATCGGCACCTTCGGCGTGCGCCTGGGCAAATCCCAGAACATCATGGGCGCGCTCTACCAGGGCCTGATCGTCACCGGCGTGCTTTCGGTCGGCGCGCTGTACTGGGTGATCAACAGCCTCGTCACCACGACGGTGACGGTCGGCGACAAGAGCTTCGGCGCCGGCGAACTGTTCTACTGTGGCATCGCCGGACTGGTCGTGACCGCCCTGATCGTCGTCATCACCGAATACTATACCGGGACGGGCTTCCGACCGGTGAAGTCGGTGGCCAAGGCCTCGGTCTCGGGCCATGGCACCAACGTGATCCAGGGCCTGGCCATGAGCCTGGAGTCCACCGCGGCTCCTGCACTGGTGATCATCACCGGCATCATCGTCACCTACAATCTGGCGGGCCTGTTCGGCATCGCCATCGCCACCACCTCGATGCTGTCGCTGGCCGGCTTCATCGTGGCGCTCGACGCCTTCGGCCCGGTCACGGACAACGCCGGCGGCATCGCGGAAATGGCGGGCCTGCCCTCGGAGGTCCGCGTGACCACCGACGCGCTGGACGCCGTGGGCAACACCACCAAGGCGGTGACCAAAGGCTATGCCATCGGGTCTGCCGGCCTGGGCGCCCTGGTGCTCTTCGCCGCCTATACCGAGGACCTGAAATACTTCGCCGCCAATGCCGATCCGGGTTCCTACTTCGAAGGCCTGGGCGCGGTCGCGTTCGACCTCTCCAACCCCTACGTGGTGGTGGGCTTGCTGTTCGGTGGCCTGCTCCCGTTCCTGTTCGGCGGTATGTCCATGACTGCGGTCGGCCGGGCTGCTGAGTCCGTTGTGGAGGAAGTTCGCCGCCAGTTCCGCGAGAACCCCGGCATCATGACGGGTGAGGTGAAGCCCGAATACGGCCGCGCCGTCAGCATCCTGACCAGCGCCGCGATCCGGGAGATGATCGTCCCGTCGCTGCTGCCGGTGGTCTCCCCGGTGGTGCT
>DASVNS010000006.1:0-5862 GCA_036383735.1 Phenylobacterium sp.
TTCGGGATGTTCGGCACCTTCGGCGCCTTGTGGTTGAAGAGGTTGTTGGCGCCGATGTTGACCTTCACGGACTCGGTGATGGCGTAGCCGACGTCGAGGTCGGTGATGGCGGTCGTGCCGATCTTCAACTTGGTGCCGTTGATCCCGGTGCCATCCAGGCTGACGACCTCCGAGGACTTGCCGTAGACCGTCTCGCGCAGGTTCACGGTGAGCTTCGACAGGGTATAGTAGGCACCCAGCACGACCTTCCCGCGGGGAGAGGCCGTGGTGATGTAGCTGACCGCCGTGGGTGCGAGCAGGGTGGTCTGCCCGAACGCGGGAGAGACCACCGGAAGCGGCAGCGGCGCCTGGTTCAAGACCTTCGTCTTGTTGTAGTTGACGGCGACGGACCAATCGACATGGCCCATGTCGCCAAAGTCGGACGAGTAGGATCCGGTCAGTTCGACGCCGCGCGTGCGGGTCTTGGCGCCATTGGTGAAGATGCTGACGCCCACGTAGCTGAGGCCGGTCGGGTCCAGAACATTGCCGTGCGCGCTGATCGCGTCCAGCACGTTCTGCGACACGATGGTCGAGCCGATCTGACCCAGCAGGATGCCGCTGCCGACGATGCGGCGGCGGATCTCGATCTGGTAGGCGTCGACGGTGAACTGCATCCCTTCGATGGGGTGCAGGACAAAGCCGCCGCTGAAGTTGGTGGACTTCTCCGGCTTCAGGTCGGGAAAGCCGATCAGCTTGGCGGCCGGCGAATTGGCGGGCAACTGTACGACGGCGAAGGTCGGGGCCACGTTGGTGGCCGAGTAGAATTCCTCCGCAAGACTGGGCGCGCGGAAGCCGGTCGAAACGGTGCCGCGGACGGCCGCCATCGGGCTGAAGTCGTAGCGCGCCGTCAGCTTGCCGACCGCGGTGCTGCCGAAGTCGCTGTAGTGCTCGTAGCGACCGGCGACGTCCAGCTTCAGCCCGGCGACCACTTCGGCGGCGACATCGCCGTAGACGCCGTAGTTGGTCCGGTGGTGGGTCCCGGCGTCGGTGGGCTGGAAGCCCGGATACGACTGGCCGCCTTCCTTGTAGATGGAGAAGGGGTCGCCGGCGCTGATCCCGAAGGTGTTGCGGCGGTATTCGCCACCCAGCGCGACGGTGACGGGCGACGCCAGGCCCATCTCGAAGGCCTTCACCAGGTCCAGGTTGTTCGTCCACTCCGTGGACCGGAACGCCCCGTCATAGAAGTTGCGGGGGGTCAGGCCGGTGTCCACGAACAGGGAGGCGTTCGCCGAATTGAGGGTGGAGACCTGGTCCCGCACGTGTCCGTAGGTGCTCGCCAGATCCCACTCCCAGCCGCCGGCTGTGCCGCGAAGGCCGCCGCCCACCGAGAAGTCATCCTCTTCCAGATGCTCCTTCGGCTCGAAGCCGTTGGGGAAGGGCACGATGGTGGTCGTCCCGACGGTCCGGGTCACCTTGCTGGGGACGCGATAGTTTTCGAAGGCGGACGCCAGGCGGTGCGAGTAGCTGGCGGTCGCATAGGCTTCCAGGGCGTCGGAGAACGTGTAGCCGGCGTTCAGGTACCCCGTGTAGATGTTGTACTGCGCGTCCCCGTTGATCTTGTTGATCACCGGGAAGTTGTCGGCGCCAAGCACGCCGGCTGCGTCGATGGGATTTGAAGTGGCCACGGTTCCATTCGGGTTCTGGACCCGGCGGTCCGGACCGCCCCGCACGCTGAAGCCGTGATAGCGATTTTCCAGCGTGATGTTCACGAAGCCGGCGTCGCCGATCGGCAGGCCGGCGTTCACCGAGATCGCGGCCGTCTCGCCGTCGCTCTTGTAGTACTGGCCGGCGGTGGCGGTGGCTGTTCCGCCGTGGTCCGCCGACTTCAGGATGATGTTGACCACGCCGGCGATCGCGTCCGTGCCGTACTGGGCCGCGGCGCCGTCCTGCAGCACCTCGATATGGTCGATGGCGCCCACCGGGATCAGGCTCAGGTCGGCGGTCGCCGCACCCTGGTAAGGTCCGCCCAGGACGTGGAGGTTGCCCGTCGGGTGACGGCGCTTGCCGTTCACCAGCACCAGGGTGTTGTTGGGGTTGAGGCCGCGCAGCGCGGCGGAGAGGGTCAGGTTGCCGGTGTCCCCGCCCACGGCCTCGGCCGTGAACGACGGCAGGTTCTGGCTCATGGCCTGGATCAGGTCGGGCTGGCCGACCCGCTGCAGGGCGGTGGCGCCCAGCACCTGGATGGGCGCCGGGCTATCGGCCGCCTTCAGGCCGCTGACGCGCGTGCCGGTCACGATGACTTCGGAGATGGCGCCGGCGTCGGCTTCGTCGGCGGCGTGGGCTTGGGCCGCAATGCCGACGCTGAGCGCCAGCATGCTGCTGAATGCGAAAAGGTTCTTCATGTTGCTCCAGCCTGAGAGGGAGGGTTCGGCGAACGCGCTCGCGCCGCTCGAAAGGCATGCGAAAGTGTTGCGACTGATGTCTCAGACCCCGGTCGGCGCAGCCCTGAGACACGGCGGCGCCGGCGCCGTCCGCGGGAGCTTGCTTTGTCTCATTCGAAGCGCCCTCTCGGATGACGCTGAATGCTTTGGACGCCTGGCGGGATTTCACGAGCGCATGACGTTCGTGGCGCCGCCATTTGCGAAGCTCGGCTACAAAATGGGGCAGTTCGGCACGCCGGCGCCCCTAATTTGCGCCAGCGGGAACGATTAAACCTGCGCCTCAACCAAAAATTGTGCTGAGATCGTCGGCAGCTGACCGTCGCAGTGACGATCTCACGGGCAGGGCGCCCAATGAGGCGGCAAGCGACTATCGTTCCGCTATCGGGGAGACAGGGCGGTTGCTCCGAACCGCAGACCCCACGACACGGAAACACACGTCGAGGGGATTACAGCAGATGAACGATTTCAGTATCGGCCGCGCCGGCGGCGCGTTCACGCGTCGGCACTTCTTCAACCAGCTCGCGGCCGTGGGTGGCGTGTCCCTGGCGATGGCCGGGATGGACGCCCTCGGCTTCGGCTTCGCCTCGGCGCACGCCGCGCCGCCGCCGCTGGCGGGCGGCGCCAAGAACACCAAGGTGGTGATCCTGGGCGCGGGCCTGGCGGGGCTGACCGCCGCTTTCGAACTGCGCAAGGCCGGCTATCAGGTGCAGGTGCTGGAAGCCCGGCCCTTCGCCGGCGGCCGTGTACAGTCGGCGCGCAAAGGCTTCGAAGACACCGACCTGCTGGGCAACAGGCAGGTCTGCGACTTCGACGAGGGCCACTACATCAATGTCGGACCCTGGCGGATCCCCTATCACCACCAATCGACGCTGCACTATGTGAAGCAGTTCGGGGTGCAGCTGGAGCTCTTCAACAACGACAACGACGCCAGCTACGTCTACTTCGAGAAGGGCAAGGGACCGCTGGCCGGAAAGCCGATCCGCAAGGGCCAGATCGCGGCGGACGCCCGCGGCTACACCGCCGAACTGATGGCCAAGGTGGCCTCCAAGGGCGACCTCGACGCCGTCCTCTCGCCGGCCGACCGCGAGACCTTCATCGCCTACCTGGTGAACGAGGGCCGGCTGGGCGCGGCGGACCTCAAGTACACGGGCACGGATGGCCGGGGTTTCGACATCCTTCCAGGCGCCGGCGTCGATCCCGGTCCCGGCAAGCTGTCCACGCCCTTCCCGTTCAGCGACGTATTGAACTCCGGGGCCTGGCGGGTGCTGAGCTCGGTGGCTGGCTGGGAACAACAGCGCACCATGCTGGAGCCGGTTGGCGGCATGGATCAGATCCCCAGGGGCTTCGTGAAGAACCTGCCGCCGGAGGTGATCACCTACAATGCGAAGGTCGACCTGATCCAGCAGTCGCCCAAGGGCGTGAAGGTCTCCTACACCGACGGCGCGGGCAAGAAGACCGAAGTGACGGGCGACTACATCGTCTGCACCATCCCGATTTCGGTGCTGAAGAACATCAAGATGAATGTCTCCAAGCCCTTCCTGGCCGCCATGAGCAACGTCGCCTACGCGCCGGTGAACAAGATCGGCCTGCAGATGAAGACGCGCTTCTGGGAAGAGAAGCACTGGATCTACGGCGGTCACGTCTACAACGACATCCCCGGCATCGGGACGATCTCGTTCCCGTCCACCGGCTGGCATAGCCAGAAGGGCGTGCTGCTGGGCTATTACGCGTTCGGCGGCGAGGCGGCGAAGATCAGTGCGCTGCCGCCGGAAGCGCGCGCGAAATTCGCAGTCGAACAGGGAACGAAGATCTTCCCGGAGTACGCCGACAACTTCGAGAGCGCCTTCTCCAAGTCCTGGCACCTGGACCCGCATAACCTTGGCGGCTGGGCCGAGTGGAGCGAGGACGGGCGCAAGACCGCCTATCCGGTGCTCTGCGAACCCGATGGCCGCATCTACCTGGCCGGCGAGCACCTGAGCTACCTGGGCGGCTGGCAGGCCGGCGCGATCGAAAGCGCCTGGCAGCAGATCGCCAAGATCCACGCGCGGGTGCAGCAGGCATGAAGACGGCTCTGACCTGGACCATCGTAACCCTGGCGCTGGCCGCGCCGGGGCTGGCGCTTGCCCAGTCCGTCGCAGCGAAGCCGCCGGGCGAGGCGGTCTTCAAGGACAACTGTGCGGCCTGCCATCAACTCACCGGCAAGGGCGTCCCCGGGGCCTTCCCGGCGCTGGCGGCGAACAAGTTCGTCACCGGCCCGCCCGAGGCGCCGACCATGACCATCCTTATGGGCCGCGGCGGCATGCCGGCGTTCAAGACCGACCTCGACGATGGGTCCATCGCCAATGTCCTCACCTATCTGCGGATGTCCTGGGGCAACAAGGCCAAGCCCGTGAGCGCGGCCGATGTGAAGGGCGTCCGGGCGAAGCTTGCCGCCCTGGCAGCGCCAAAGAGCCTCCAGGCGCACTGAAGCCTCGGCGTAATTGCTGCTGAAGGAAGAAGCCCCGGCTGAGGTGTGACGTCCTCAGGCCGGGGCGGTGGTCTCGTGCACGCTACCGGACTGGAGAACCAGCGCGCGCCCTTGTGCGACCGGGCGGGCCGCGACAATGGGCACACGTTAACATCCTTAGCTGTTTCGGCCAAATCGGATCGTCACGCGCACGAAAAACGCGGAGAGGCGCGGCCCTGGACGCTCTCCCGCCAGGGCCGCGCTCAGTCATCCGCAGCGCGACCTTGGGCTCGGAACGCGCACCGCATCTGACCGCTGCGCCGGATCTACGGCGCGATTTCCGACCCCTCACTTCTCCAGAAAGCTGGAGGTCGCGGGGGAGACGTCACCGGGCGGAACCATCCCTAGGTCGCCTGTGAAAAATTACATCGCGGCGGAAACGGTCAGCCCGACCGTGACCGGACGCTGCGGCGTGATCTGGCGCGACCGATTGAAACTGAAGGGGTTTCCGAAGGCGAAGGTGTCGCTGAACGAGTCCAGTGGGTTGATGACATAGATCTGCAATCCCACCGGGACGCCGTGGGTCATCCCGGCCACCTCCGCCGACAGGCGGGTGCGGGCATATCCGCCCATCTTCGGCTGGGTCGCGTCGAACGTGACCCGGGAGTGGCCGACGTAGGTGGCCTGGCCGATGAACCGAAGCGTCCAATCGCCGAAGATCTCGCGTTCGTAGCTCAGGAGGCCGCCCCCAGAGACGGCCGGCGCGCCCGGCAGGCCGTTGACGAGGCGAGGCCGGAAGTCGGGATTGACGCCCCCGGTCCGGGTCTGGGACAGGCGGCCGTTCAGCTGTGCCGAAAAACCGTTGCGCGCGCGGAACGCCAGGTCGGTCTCCAGGCCCAGCACGCGGGCGTCGCCGGCATTGGTGGTGTAGGCGATGCCCGAGTCGCGGAACTGGTCCGTCTGGATATCGTCCCAGACATCGTAGAAGACCGCCGA
>DASVNS010000007.1:0-7073 GCA_036383735.1 Phenylobacterium sp.
CGGTCGCCCCTGTCGCGGCTCCGGTCGTCGTCGCCTCGAAGGCCAAGGCCAAGTCCCCGGCTGCGAAGGCGGCCGCTGCGCCAAAGAAGCCTGCCGCGGTCAAGGCCGCGGCCCCCAAGGCGCCAAAGCCGGCCCCCTCCAAGGCGTCCGTCGCCAAGGCCGCGCCTGCGAAGGCCGCCGCGTCCAAGCCCGCTGCGCCCGCGAAGGCGGCGGCTGCCAAACCACCCGCGTTGAAACCCGCGCCCAGGGCCGCGGTCGCCAAGCCGCCGGCGGTCAAGGCGGCTCCGAAAGCGGCCACAAAGCCTGCGGCCGCGAAAGCCGCGCCGAAGGCCGCTCCCGCCAAGCCCGTGGCGGCCAAAGCGCCTGCGGCAAAGCCGGTCGCGAGCAAGAAGCCAGCGGCGAAGAAGCCGCCGGCCAAGCCCTGACCCGCACGCGCAGGGTTTATTTTGCCGACCGTTTGAGGGCGACCAGCGCTTCATCCAGGCATGCCCGGTCGCCGGCGATGACGATCTGGCCGCCGTGTCGCCCCACGTTTTGGCCCCGCCAGTCGGTCGTGATTCCGCCCGCCCCCGCGATGAGCGGGATCGCCGCCTCGATATCCCAGCTCTTCAATCCGGCCTCGATGACCATGTCCATCGTGCCTGCCGCCACCATGGCGTAGGCGTAGGCGTCGCAGCCCAGCCGGGCCAGGCGGGCGGCGGCGCGCACCTGCGTCCAGGCGCCCAGTTCCGCGCCGTTGAAACAGGCCTCCGGATCGGTGGTGGCGATGATCGCGTCGGTCAGTTTGGGGCAGGGGCGGACCCTGAGTGGCCGGGAGCCGTCCCGGGTCAACAGGCGAGAGCCGCCTGCGTGGCCGATGTAGAGTTCGCCCAGGTAGGATTGGCCGATCGAACCCAGCACGGGTACGCCCTGGAAGCGCAGGCCGATCAGGGTGGTCCAGAGCGGCAGGCCGGCGATGAACGCCCGGGTGCCGTCGACGGGGTCCAGCACCCACACGAACTCGGCGTCGGGCCGGTCCTCTCCGTACTCCTCGCCGATGACGCCGTGGTCGGGGTAGCGCTCGGTGATGAGGGCGCGGATGGCGCGCTCGGCGCCCTTGTCGGCTTCCGTGACGGGGTCGAAGCCGCCGTCTTGCTTGTTTGAAAGGCCGTGGTCGCCGCGAAACAGGGGGAGGATGGCGCCAGCGGCGGCGCGGTTGAGCTCAATGAGAAACGCGTCGAGATCTGCGAGGCGTGTGGGATCCAGGGTCATGCCCCCGGATTAGCCCGCCTTGCGGCCGGACTTAAGCCTCGATCTCGCCGTTCATGGCCTTGGCCAGGTCCAGCAGGCGGCGGCGGGGCCGTTCGCCGAGCTGGTAGTAGGCGTTGATCAGGTCCTGGGTTTCCTTGCTGGCCATGGTTTCGGTCGAGGAGGTGGAATCGCCACGGTCGAGGCTCTCGCGCTGGTCGCGGGTAAGACCCTCGTAGAAATAGCTGACCGGAACTTCCAGCACCTCGGCAAGCTGCCAGAGACGGGCGGCCGACATGCGGTTGGCGGCGCACTCGTACTTCTGGATCTGCTGGAAACGGACGCCGCAGGCCTGCGCCAGCTCCTGCTGGGTCAGTCCGAGAAGACGGCGGCGTCGGCGCAGGCGCCGTCCCAGGTGGATGTCGATCTCGTCCATGGAATCCCCGACCATGATTTCCCTTTGTCCCGCTTCGGGACTCCGTGGTTGAGACATCGCAATTCGCACGCCATCGCCTCCATTGCCGAACCCGAGCAAGCAAGCCTAGGAAGAATGGATGGCCATGCTTAACCATTCATACGTCTCGAAACTGATTTGGATGCTGGAAGCCGCCGCATTCGACGCCGCTTCGGCCATCGCTCGATCATTTCCGATTGATTCTGTTTCAGATTTTGGTGGATCGCTGTTTCGTCTTCTTGGCCCCTTGACCCGAGCCAGCAAGGTGGCGGAGCGCAACCTGCGCATCGCTTTCCCAGAGGCCAACGACGCCCAGATCAACCGCCTCCTTCGAGCCCAGTGGATCGAGTTGGGGAGATCGCTAACCGAGTTCCTGGTGCTTGACCGTATTGTAGCCGACATAGCTCGAGTACAATTAGAGGGTGTATCAAAATTAGATGCAATTAAAACGGGAAATCGTCCCGTGGTGTTCATCTCGGGACATTTCTCGAACTTCGAGCTGATGGCTGCGGCCATCGTGCGCGCCGGCGTGCAGTGCCAGATCACGTACCGGGCCATGAACAACCCTCTCGTCGATGCGCGGGTCCGCAAGAATCGCTTCCGCTACGGCGTGCGCCTCTTCGCTCCCAAGGGGCTGGAAGGCGCGCGTGAGCTGATGAGAGCGCTGGAGCGTGGTGAAAGCGTGGCCTTGATGAACGATCAGAAGTTCAATGGCGGGGTCGCGGCGCCGCTTTTCGGCCACATGGCCCACACCGCGCCGGGTCCCGCGACCTTCGCCCTGCGCTTCGGGATTCCCCTCCAGCCGATGAGCGTGCAGCGCGTTGGACCCGGGGCGCGGTTCAAGGTGATCGTCCACGACCAGATTCGCCTGGAGGACACCGGCGACCGGTCCGCCGACATCCAGGCCGGGGTGCGCCAGATCAACGCGTTCATCGAGTCCAGGGTGCAGGCGCGCCCCACCGAATGGTTCTGGGTCCACCGACGGTGGCCGAACGAGGAATACCGGCGATAGGGCGCTTCGTCGCCTGCCGGGACGACACAGCTAGGGCCGCGTTTCCTGCCAGCGCTGCAGCGCCTCCGCGGGGCCGGCATAGGCTTCCTGAAGCTCGGCGCTCCAGTAGCGGAGCTGTTCCAGGGGAATCTTCTGCTGGGTGACGGCGCACAGCACGTAGCGGCCAGGCCGGAGCACGGCGAACTCGCCGTCCCCATAGTGCAGTTTGGCCTCGTCGTTCGCGCCGAGGTTCCGGTCGTGGGCGTTCATGCCGGTCTATGTAGCGCGCCCAACGCGTTCAGAACAGGTCGCCCTGCGGCGGCCCCTCGGCTTTCGTCTTCGCCCGGGCCGGCTTTGGAGCCGCGGCTTGCGGCGCAGCGTCGCCTGCGCCGTCGATCACCGCCTGGCGGGTGACCTTGTCGCCGAAGGTGATCGCCACCGGCTCGCCGCTGGCCAGGGAGGCGCCGGCGTGGACCAGCGAGCCGTCTGCCCGCGCCACGCGCGCGAAACCGCGCTGCAGCGGGCGGTCGGGATCGACCGAGCCATAGAGCTTCGAAAGGCCGTTCAACCGCTCGGACAGGCGTTCCAGCTGGCGGCGGACGGAGGGCTCGAGCCGCACGCTCAGGCGGTCCAGCCGGTCCTTCTGCACCTGCTGCGGGCGCTGCAGCAGGAGCGGCGAAAGCCGCGAGGCCACGCGCACCAGATCGCGTTCGTGCGCCGCGGCGTTGCGGGCCAGCCCCGCGCCCAACCGTCCGGATACGATGTCGAACCGCTGCTCGGCCAGGCGCACCAGGTCGGGCACGCGCTTCAGCGCCCGGTCGGCGTGCTCGATCCGGCCGCGCCGTTCGTCGACCACCCGCCCGCCACAGCGGTGCATACGCCCGCCCAGGTCGGAGACCAGCGCCTTCAACTCCGCCAGCACGGGGGTCGCCATCTCGGCGGCGGCCGTGGGGGTGGGCGCGCGGCGGTCGGAGACGAAGTCGATCAGGGTGGTGTCGGTTTCATGGCCCACCGCGCTGATCAGCGGGATCGCGCCTTCGGCCACGGTCCGCGCCAGGGTCTCGTCGTTGAAGGCCCAGAGATCCTCGACCGAGCCGCCGCCTCGCGCCACGATTAGCACGTCGGGCCGCGGAACCGCGCCGCCGGGCGTCATGGCGTTGAAGCCCTTGATCGCCCCGCACACCTGCGCGGCCGCCGCCTCGCCCTGCACCACCACCGGCCAGACGATCACCCGGCAGGGCCAGCGATCGCGGATGCGGTGCAGGATGTCGCGGATCACCGCCCCGGTGGGGCTCGTGACCACGCCGACCACCATCGGCATCGAGGGAAGCGGACGCTTCCGCGCCGTCTCGAACAGCCCTTCGGCGGCGAGTTTCTGCTTCAGCCGCTCGAGCTGGGCCAGCAGCGCGCCGATGCCGGCCGCTTCCATGCTGTCGATGACGATCTGATAGCGCGATCCCTGCGGATAGGTGGTGATCTTGCCGGTGACGATCACCTCCAGGCCCTGCTCCGGCCGCACGGAGAGTCCGCGGACGCTGCCCTTCCAGACCACGCCGTCGATGGCCGCGCGTTCGTCCTTGATGGTCAGGTAGACGTGGCCGTTGGAGTGGTGCGTGACCTTGCTGAGCTCGCCCCGCAGGCGCACGAACCCGTACGAGTCCTCCAGCGTCCGCTTCAGTGCGAACGCCAGCTCCGACACCGAATAGGCCTTGGCGTTGCCGGTCTCGTCGGGAATGGGGGCGACGTCGGTCATGCTCTGAAGGTAGTCGCACCCTCTGGAGTGTCACCCTGGTTTCGCGAAGCGAAGACCGGGACCCACAAGCGCCGAGTGCGCCATGTGCGAGGCGCCGCTGCGGCGTGAGACTTCATAGATCCGGCGTATGTGGGTCCCGGTCTTTGGCTGCGCCAAAACCGGGATTGTCACGTGAAAGAGGCGCGCCCGGGACCTTAAGCAGCTTGCGCAGCTTCGGCTCTCAGGCGCGCCTCCCATCCCCAACGGATCGTCGGGCCGCTTTCCAGCGGATCAGATGTAGCGGCGCAGGCTCCGAGCCAGGTCGGCGGCGCCGGACTTCTTCTTCGCCTGGACCGGCTGGTAGGCCACGGTGGCGTGTTCGGGGCAGTAGGGGCCGTTCTCTTCCGAGCGGCGGCCACAGAAGGTGAAGCTGTCCAGCGACGGGTCGCCGATCGGCCATTTGCACATGTGGGCGGCCAGCGTGAGGACGGTGGCCGTGCCCGGGCTCTCGTCCACGTAGCGGACCGGTGCGGGCGCCGGGTGCGCCGCCGACGCGGGCTCCGCGAGCCGCCGCGGGGCCGAGGGGGCGGCCTGCGCCGGACGCGCCGGGCGCGGGGCCTTGAAGACCGTGCGCTGAGGCTTGGACGGCGTCGCGCGGCCCGAGAGGCCCAGGCGGTGGACCTTGCCGATGACAGCGTTGCGGGTAACGCCCCCCAACTGTTTTGCGATCTGGCTGGCCGAAAGGCCGTCCTGCCAGAGCTTCTTCAGAAGTTCCACGCGTTCGTCGGTCCAGCCCATGGCCTAGCCTCCCAGCCAACCGACCCCGAGCCTGAGCGCCGGGATCAACATCTTGTGGCGTTGAGCTCACTCGCCCGTCACCAACCACCATCAGTAGTAAACAACTCACTAAGACCCACAATAGGCGCCATGCGGGTCATCCACAGGAACTAGATGTTGATTCGAGTTCAGGGGCCGTCGGAGGGCATGGCCTTGCGTCCGGCGGGCGCAGCGCGCACATCTCGGCCATGCGAGATTTGCCCATCGCCGAAGCCGTCCTGCCCCCGGAGCCGCGCGCCTATCACGGCGTCAATTGGGAGGGGCTGAAGACGCTCTACGTCCGCGAGGTGCGGCGGTTCATCAAGGTCGGCATGCAGACCCTGGCGGCGCCCGTGGTCACCGCGCTGCTCTATATGCTGGTGTTCGTGGTGGCCGTGGGCGGTCGCAGCGAGGTGCACGGCGTGGCCTATGGCGTCTTCGTGGCGCCCGGCCTGATCATGATGCAGATCCTGTCGAACGCCTTCGCCAACTCCTCGTCGTCGCTGCTGCAGGCCAAGTTCAATGGTTTGATGGGCGACTTCATGACCCCGCCGTTGACCCCTGGCGAGCATGTGATCGGCTTCGGCGGGGGCGCCGCCACCCGTGGCATCGTGGTGGGCGCGATCACTGTCCTGGCGGTCGCGCCTTTCGCGCACCTGTCGGTGGCCCACATCTGGGCCGTGGCCTATTTCGGGTTGGGCGCGGCGCTGATCATGGGCTTCATCGGCATCATGGCCGGCCTGTGGGCCGAGAAGTTCGACCACATGGCTGCGGTCACCAACTTCGTCATCATGCCGATGACCTTCCTGTCGGGCACCTTCTACCTGGTGGAGCGGCTGCCGCAACCCTTCCGCGGCTTCAGTCATTTCAACCCGTTCTTCTACCTGATCGACGGCTTCCGATACGGCTTCATCGGCCAGGCGGAGAGCAACCTCGCCATCGGCGCGGCGATGACTGGGATCCTGACGGTGGGTCTGGGCTGGCTGTGCCTGTGGATGTTCCGCACGGGCTACAAGATCAAGACCTAGCGGCCACGCCCCGGCCCGTTGTGCCTCCGGACGATTGACTTCGTCACATTCCGGGAAGAAAAGGCCAAGCCTTCCAGTCCCCGTTGCTCGCGCGGCGGGGACGTTCCTATTTGGAGGGCCCAGACAGTGGCCGAGCCGACCGCCGCCCCCGTTCCCAGCGATCACATCATGGGCGTCTATGCGCGCGCCCCGCTGGCGTTCGAGCGAGGCGAGGGCTCGCGACTGTTTACCGCCGAAGGCGAGGCCTACCTGGACTGCATGGCGGGCATCGCCGTGACCGCGCTGGGCCACAACCATCCCAAGCTCGTGCAGGCGGTGAAGGACCAGGCCGGGAAGCTCTGGCACACCTCCAACGTCTTCCGGATCCCGAACCAGGAGAAGCTGGCGGACCTGCTGACGGCGCACACGTTCGCCGACGTGGCCTTCTTCACCAACTCGGGCGCCGAGGCGATCGAGTGCGCGATCAAGACGGCGCGCAAACACCACTGGGCCAATGGCGCGCCCGAGCGGATCGACGTCATCGGCTTCGACGGCTCGTTCCACGGGCGGACGATCGCCACGATCTTCGCGGCCGGGAACCCCAGCTACGTCGAAGGCTTCGGCCCGCCGCTGCCGGGGTTCGTGCACGCGACGTTCGGCGACCTGGAGGGGCTCAAGGCGCTGGTCGGCCCGACCACCGCCGCTATCCTGCTGGAGCCCGTGCAGGGCGAGGGCGGGGCGCGGTCGTGGACCGAGACCCAGCTGAAGGCCATCCGCCAGCTCTGCGACGAGACCGGCACGCTGCTGATCTACGACGAGATCCAGTGCGGCCTCGGCCGGACCGGC
>DASVNS010000008.1:0-1554 GCA_036383735.1 Phenylobacterium sp.
TTGCCGTGGAGCTGGATCAGGTCGGGGGCGAGGCCGGTCACGATGGCGTCCACCTCCGCGTCGGAAGGATCGACCGCCAGCGCCACGATCTTCACGTTCCGGGCGCGGACCGGCGGCGCGAGCCGCCCCGCCGCCTCGGGCGCGATATTGCGCGGGCTCTTCGGGAAGAACACGAAGCCGAGATAGGCCGCTCCGCCCCCCAGCGCCGCATGCACCGCCTCAGGGGTCGAAACCCCACAGATCTTCGCCTTGGCCGTCATCCTCCCTCCCTTAATGGGGAGGGACCGCTCGCGATAGCGAGCAGGGTGGGGAAGTTGGGCCGGGACAATCAGGATGGAGACGATCCGCGCTTCCCCGCCCTGACCGCTTCGCGGTCTGTCCCTCCCCGTTAAGGGAGGGACGGAAGCTCACCTCGCCTTCAACAGATCCCGGATCTCGGCCAGCAGCGCTTCTTGGGGTGTCGGGGCGGCGGGCGTCCCAGGGGGCGTCTCGGCCTCACGGCGGCGCAGGGCGTTCACCCCCTTCACCAGCAGGAAGACCACCCAGGCGACGATCAGGAACTTGATGCCGGCGTTGATCAGCGCGCCGTACTGGATCGCCACCAGCTCGCTGGCCGTCGTCGCCGGATCGTCCGGCTTCAGCACGATGGCCAGTTTGGCGAAATCGACCCCCGAGGTCAGGAGTCCGACCGGCGGCATCACCACCTGGTCGACCAGCACCTTGACGATGTCGTTGAAGGCGGCGCCGATGATCACCCCGACCGCCAGATCGACCACGTTGCCGCGCTGGATGAACTCGCGGAATTCCGAGAAGACGCCCATGAAGCCCTCCATGCAGAGGGCCGCGGAAAGCTCAGCCCTCGTCCTCGGCGTTCAGCCGCTCGCGCAGCTCCTTGCCGCTCTTGAAGAAGGGGACGTGTTTGGCGCGCACGTCAACCGCCTCGCCCGTGCGCGGGTTGCGGCCGGCCCGGGCGTCGCGCGAACGGACGGACAGGGCGCCGAAGCCGCGCAGCTCCACCCTGCCGCCCTCCTCGAGGGCTTCGATCATTCGCTCGAGGATCACACCCACCACGCGCTCGATGTCGCGCTGCGTAAGGTGCGGATTTTCCTCCGCGAGTTTCGCGATCAGCTCGGACTTGATCATGCACGCCCCTCGAAACGGCGCGACCATGGCGGAGCCGGGGACGCGGATCAAGGCGCAAAAAAGCGGCTAAGGTTTACGCCACGGTAAAGCTTGGCGTCCCGGGCCCCCTCAACAACCTGTGCGCGAAGTCTTCGACCGGCCCCGACCGCAAAAAGAAGGGGACCCCCGCCGGGTCGGCGGGAGCCCCCTTCAGCCGTTGTCAGGCGTTCCCCGGAGGGAAGCCGTCTATTCCTTTTGGGCCTTCTCGCGGAGAGCCGCGCCCAGGATGTCACCCAGCGACGCACCGCTGTCCGACGAGCCGAACTGCTCGATGGCTTCCTTCTCTTCCGCCATCTCCAGGGCCTTCACCGACAGCGAGATGCGGCGGGCGGCCTTGTCGACGTTCATGACCTGGGCGTCCAGGCGGTCGCC
>DASVNS010000009.1:0-5861 GCA_036383735.1 Phenylobacterium sp.
CGGGTCGGTGATCTGGTGCAGGTCGCCGTCGGCAAAACCCGCGGCCTTCAGGCGCGAGGCCATCTTGGCGGCCGCCTCGGTGCAGCTTCCCACCGAGAGCGAGGTATTGGTCTCGACCAGCTCCTTGTAGATCGCGCGAAAGGCTGACTGGTCCGGCCGCAACGCCTGCGCCTGTGCGCCCCCGGCGGCAGTCAGAACCAGCCCCATCAAACCGGCTGCGAGCCTGCGCATCAAATGCTCCTTCGAGACGAGAGGCGGCGATCAAAGCATGCAGCGGCGGCATGTGGAATGGACGATGGCTTGCCGACGGGAGGGGCTCACCGGGCGCCGGGTCGCTTGGCCGGCGCGCGCGTCAGGCCGCAGCTATGTGTTGCTCGTATGTCGGCGCGTCGCTGTGGCCGGCGGCCCTGGCGATCTCGGCCACGAGCAGCGCAGGTACGATCGGCTTCGCCACCACGCCGTCCATTCCCGCGTCGAGGTAGGCCTGCCGCTGATGGGCCAGAACGTTGGCCGTGAGGGCGACGATCGGCGTGACGGCCGCTGCCCCGCCCAGCGCGCGGACGCGGCGCGCCGCTTCCAGGCCGTCGATGCCGGGCATCTGGATATCCATCAGGATCAGGTCGAAGCCGCCGTGGGCCGCGGCCTCCACGCCGGCATAGCCGTCGGCGGCGGTCTCCACGGCGGCGCCCAGTTGCTCGAGCAGCTTGGTGGCGATCAGCCGGTTCGTCGCATTGTCCTCGACCACCAGCACACGCACGCCGGATAACAAGGTGTCCGCCGCCTCGATGGGTTCCGCCTGCGCTTCAGCCGCCTCGGCGCGCACCTCGATCCAGAAGGTCGAGCCTTGGCCCTCGATCGAGGTGAAGCCGACGTGCCCGTCCATCATCTCGGCCAGCCGCTGCGTGATGGCCAGGCCCAGGCCCGAGCCGCCGAACCTGCGGGTCGTGGACGCGTCTGCCTGGTTGAAGCGTTCGAACAGGCGGTGCTGCGCGGCCTGCGGAATGCCGACGCCGGAGTCTTCGACTTCGAACCGCAGGACCCCTGCATCGGCGCGTCGACAGCGCACCACGACATGGCCGGACTCCGTGAACTTCACGGCGTTGCCGACGAGATTGAACAGCGCCTGGCGAAGGCGTACGGGATCGGACCTGACCCAGCCCAGGGCGGCGTCGGCGTCGACCACCAACTGCAGGTTCTTCGCCGCGGCCTGCGGCTCCAGCAGCCTCACCACGCCCTCGACCAGCAGCGTCGGATTCACGGGCTCGTAGGCGAGCTCGAGCCGCCCGGCCTCGATCTTCGAGAAGTCGATGACATCGTTCAGCAGTTCGGCGAGCATCTGGCCGCACGAGAGCGCTTCGTGGAGAAGCCCGCGACCTTCGTCGGTCAGGTGCTCGTTCTTCAGCAGGTGCAGCACGCCCATCACGCCATTCATCGGCGTGCGGATCTCATGGCTCATGTTGGCCAGGAAAGCCGCCTTGGCTTCCGCCGCAGCCTCGGCGGCGACCTGCGCCTCCTTGAGGGCGATCTCCTGTCGCTTGCGGGCATCGCAATCCTGTATCAGGCCCACCGCCTTCACCCAGCGGCCGTTGCGCGAGGTGACCAGATGATGGTTCACGCGGACCCAGCGTTCCGTGCCGTCGGGTCGTACGATCCGAGCCTCGAAGCTGTCGCCCGACTTCTTGTCCCCGCTGTGCAGCGCCCGGAAGGCGGCGCGCACTTGTTGCAGGTCGTCGCTATGGAAGCCGAGGGCGCGCAGATCGTACGCGCGGGCGTAGTCGGCGTTCTCCAGGCCGGTGATCCGCTCGAATTCGGGTGAGCACCAGAACGACTTGCGGACGTGGTCGATCTCGTAGGCGCCCGCCTCACCGGCCTCCAGGGAAAGCCTGAGGCGGCGAGCCAACGCCTGCGCCTCGCGCCGCGCCTTGCGAGCCGTCTGCTCGCCCTTGCGGGCCGCATCCCGCGCCTGCGCCAGTTCGGTGATATCCTCGGATATGCCCTTCAGCGCGTAGACGCCCTTGGCGAGCCGCTTGGCGTGCACGGTAACCCGC
This sequence comes from Phenylobacterium sp., assembly GCA_036383735.1. Lineage (GTDB taxonomy): Bacteria > Pseudomonadota > Alphaproteobacteria > Caulobacterales > Caulobacteraceae > Phenylobacterium. Next base: position 2,049 of record DASVNS010000009.1, read on the forward strand.
ACGGTCAGCCAGCGGTCGAGCCCCCGCGTCCGATATTCGATCCTGGCGTCAACGCCGCCGTCCACTGCGGCGCTCAGGGTCTGAGCCACCTTGGCCCGGTCACGAGGATGAACGCGGCGGAGGAAGAGCTCCGGCGTCCACGCGATGTTTGGATCAAAGCCGGTACGGGCCAGGATTTCTTCGGACCATCGGAAGAGCCGCTTGCGAGGGTCGAATTCCCAGCCTCCGATGCCGGCGGCCGCGCCGAGCGCTTCGCGGGTTCGGCGGGTCTCTTCGCTCCCTTGCCGGTACCTGCGCTCCTCGGTGATGTCATGCATGCTGCCGATGTGGGAGCCGTCCTCCATGACCTGGCAGCGGATGGCGAACCAGCGCCAGCTCCCATGCCGGTTCTTCAGGCGCACCTCGGTCTCGTTGACATCCCCGGGGCAGGCTTTCTCCGCCCAAGCCCGGATCTTGCGGCCCTCGGCGCGATGGCAGAAGTCGCCGAGCGACCGGCCGACAAGCTCGTCCGCGCTCAAGCCGGTGAGGTCGGTCCAGGCCCGGTTCACCTGCAGCAGGGTCCCATCCGGCGCGATGACCTGCATCAGGTCGCGGCTGTTGTCGAACAGCCATTGCGCCACTCGGGCCTTGTCGGCGACGCCTTTTGCGCTCCTCGGCGACATTCGCTCTCCCGTGCCGATCGTTCGCTCCGACATCGCGAGAGGAACCAGGCCTCGATGGATTTATGCAACATTTGTGAATTTTACGTTGTGCCCAAAATCTCCATGTCGGCGATGCCTATTCCCTGACCATTCTGTCGAAATCTAAAGCGCGTTCTCGCCCGTAATCGCCCGGCCCAGGATCAGGGCGTGCACGTCGTGCGCCCCCTCGTAGGTGTTCACCGTCTCCAGGTTCGAGGAGTGCCGCATCACGTGGTACTCGCCCGATATGCCGTTGCCGCCGTGCATGTCGCGGGCGACGCGGGCGATCTCCAGCGCCTTGCCGCAGTTGTTGCGCTTCATCATGGAGATGGCTTCCGGCACCCACGCGCCCTCGTCCAGCAGGCGGCCCAGCGCCAGGGCGCCTTCGAAGCCAAGCGCGATCTCAGTGGACATGTCGGCCAACTTCTTCTGCACCAGCTGGCGCGACGCCAGGGTGCGGCCGAACAGGCTGCGGCTGGAGACGTAGTCGCGGCTCGCGTGCATGCAGAATTCCGCCGCGCCCATGGCGCCCCATGAAATGCCGTAGCGCGCCTTGTTCAGGCATGAGAACGGCCCGCGCATGCCCTCGACGCCGGGCAACAGGGCGTCCTCCGGCACATGCACGTCCGTCAGGGAGATCTCGCCGGTCACCGAAGCGCGCAGCGACAGCTTGTTCTGGATCTTGGGGGTCTCGAAACCCTTGCTGCCGCGCTCCACCAGGAAGCCACGGATCCGGCCGTCCAGCTTGGCCCAGACCAGCGCCACGTCGGCGATCGGGCTGTTGGTGATCCACATCTTGGCCCCGTTCAGCACATAGCCGTCCGAAACCTTCTTCGCCGTGGTCCGCATCGACCCCGGGTCCGACCCGCCGTCCGGCTCGGTCAGGCCGAAGCAGCCGATGATCCGGCCGGCGGCCATGCCAGGCAGGTACTTGCGCCGTTGCTCCTCGGAGCCGAACGCATAGATCGGGTACATGACCAGCGACGATTGCACGCTCATCGCCGAGCGATAGCCGCTGTCGACCGCCTCGACCTCACGGGCGATCAGCCCGTAGGCCACGTGGCTCACGCCGGCGCAGCCGTATTCCTCGGGCAGGGTGGCGCCCAGAAATCCCAGCTCGCCCATTTCCGTCATGATCTCGCGGTCGAACCGCTCCTCGGCGTAGGCCGAGACCACCCGGGGCAGCAGCTTCGCCCGCGCGTACTGGCGGGCAGCCTCCCAGACCATCCGCTCCTCTTCCGAGAGGCGGGAGGACAGATCCAGCGGATCGTCCCATCGGTAGGTCTTCTGGGGCGCGGCTGAGTCAAGCGGCATGGGCGGTCTCCTCACGGGGGCTCGTGGCGGGATACCGGGTTTTCGCCGCGCCGTGTAGCCCGCGGCGTCAAGGTTCGGGCCATTTTTGCAACTCATTCGCATTGCCAAGCCCGAACATCGCAACTAAGAACCACTCGCAATTGGTGGCGGTGGCGTCGGGAGAGTGGCGAGTGGGCGAGAAATTTGTGGGCGTCAGGGCCTATGCGAGGAAGCACCCCGTTGCTGGCTCGCGCACGGCGTTAGCGCTGGCCGGAGCCGCGGCTCTGGGCGTCTTCCACCCCGCCTGGGCGGCTGACGCCGTCGCTGACGACGCGCGGCAGCTTTCCCCCGTGGACGTCGAAGGCAAGAGCCGACCGCTCGATGCCGACACGGGCGTGCCGACCATGCTGACCACCGTCCAGGACACGCCGCAGGCCATCAACGTGATCGACGCGGCGCAGCTCAGGGCGCAGGGGGTCAACACCCTGGAGCAAGCCTTGCGGCAGGTGCCCGGGATCACGGTGGCGATCGGCGAGGGCGGCCAACTGAACGGCGACCAGTTCAAGATCCGCGGCTTCGACTCCAAGGACGACGTCTATGTCGACGGCCTTCGCGACTTCGGCGTCTATACCCGCGACAGCTTCAACTATGAGGAGGTCCAGGTCCTCAAGGGTCCGTCCGGCGCCATGTTCGGCCGCGGGGCCACGGGCGGGGCGATCAACACCATCTCCAAGCGTCCCCATCTGGAGAACACCCAGAGCGTCGACCTTTATGCGGGCAACGGCGACTATTACCGCGCCCTCGCCGACATCAACCACCAGCTGGGCGAGACGTCGGCCGTGCGGCTGTCGCTGATGGGCAGCTCGACGGGCGTTGTCGATCGCGACCTGATCAAGTCGGAGCGCTGGGGCGCGGCGGCGACCGTCGCCTTCGGCATCGGCACGGACACCCAGGTCTCGGTGGGCTACGTCCACCAGTACGACAAGCGCCGCCCGGACTACGGGATCATCATCGTGCAGCGGCCAGGCGACCTGATCGCCAAGCCGGCCACCGCCTATGACATCGGCGTCGATCGGTCCAACTTCCTGGGCTTCCGCGACGACACGGACCGCAGCAAGGCCGATATCCTGACCGTGCGGGTGACGCACAAGGTCAACGAGAAGGTCACGCTCACCTCCGACACCCGGTACGGCGTCTATTCGCGCTACTTCCAGTATTCGACGCTGGACCAGTGCAACGCCGCCTGCACGACGGCGCTGTTCGACGGCAACCCGGCCACCGAGGCGTTCGGCGGCATCGGCGGCTCCAGCCCCTATGACCAGGATTCCTGGGGGCTGCAGAACATCTCGACCGCGCGCGTCGATTACGACCTGGGGCCGTTCCGCAACCAGGCGATCATCGGCGTGGACCTGTCGCGGCAGGAGAACGACAAGAACTTCTATGCCTACACCCTGCCCGCGGGGATCGCGACGCGGCCGAACATCCCGCATCCGATCGTCACGCCAAACCCGAATTTCCCGGCCGGCTATGGCGTGTTCCGCCCCGTTCCCGGGGCCAATCTGACCTGCCCGGCCACCGGCAACTGCACCACGGGCATCCTGGGCGGGACCGTGTTCAGCAACGTGGCCGGGACGGGTACGCTGGAGAGCCACGGCGAGAGCACGGACGTGGGCCTGTTCGTCACCGACCGCCTATGGCTCACCGAGCAGGTCTCGATCATCGGCAGCCTGCGGATGGACCGCTACATCGCCGACCTGGGGACCACCACCTATGCCGGGGCCGAGTCGCCTCCCGGCGGCATCAAGGTGAAGTCGCGACTGTGGAGCCCGCGGGTCAGCGC
>DASVNS010000010.1:0-16141 GCA_036383735.1 Phenylobacterium sp.
GGTGGACGTCGATCTGCTCGGCGGCGAGAACCGGCGGGAGCCCTACCTGTCCATCAATCCGGCGGGCCAGATGCCTGCGCTGGTCCTCGATAGCGGCGCCAGTGTCACCGAAGTCACCGCCATCTGCGAGTACCTGGAAGAACTCGCGCCGCAGCCGCCGCTGATCGGGACCAATGCCGAACAGCGCGCCCAGACCCGCATGTGGGTCCGGCGGGTCGACATGAAAGTCTGCGAGCACATCGTCAACGGCTTCCGTTTCGCCGAGGGCCTGCCGCTCTTCGAGAACCGCCTGCGCTGTCTGCCGGAGGCCGCCGCCGGCCTCAAGGCGACGGCCCAGGACGGGCTCACGTGGATCGAGGCGAACGTCCAGGGACCCTGGATCGCCGGCGATCGCTTCACCCTGGCCGACATCATGCTGTTCAGCTTCGTCGAGTTCGGCGCCTCCGTGGTCCAGCCGCTCGATGCCCGACACACCAAGGTCAATGACTGGTTCGCGCGAATGAAGGACCGCCCGAGCGCTGTGGCCACCGCTTGACGCATCAACCCACCTTGCGCTCGCGGCCTTCCCAATAGGGCTTGCGCAGTTCGCGGCGCAGCACCTTGCCGGAGGGGTTGCGGGGCAGGGCGTCGACGAACTCCACGGACTTCGGCGCCTTGTAGGCGGCGATCCGTTCGCGGGCGTAGGCGATGATCGTCGCCGGGTCGGGGTCCGCCCCCGCCGCCGGGACCACGATCGCCTTCACCGCCTCGCCCCAGCGGTCGTCCGGCACTCCGATGACGGCGGCGTCGGCCACGCCGGGGCAGCCCAGGATCGCGTTCTCGACCTCGGCGGGATAGATGTTCTCGCCACCGGACACGATCATGTCCTTCACCCGGTCGTGGACGAAGAAGAAGCCGTTCTCGTCCATGAATCCGGCGTCGCCGGTGCGCAGCCAGCCATCCGGCCGGATAGTCTCGGCCGTCGCCTCGGGGCGGTTCCAATAGCCGGCCATGACGATCGGACCCCGGATCTCGATCTCGCCGATCTCGCGCGCGCCCAGGGTGCGACCCTCGGCGTCCGCGATCCGGGTCTCCAGCGTAGCCCAGGGCCGGCCGCACGAGCGCAGCAGCTCGCCCGCGTGTTCGGAGGGCGCCAGCGTCGTGCCGGCGCCCGTGGTCTCGGTCATGCCGTAGAACTGGATGAAGCCGCAGCCGAACGTCTTCGTCGCCTTGGCCAGGACCGCCTCCGAGATGGGCGAGGCGCCGTACGACACGGTCTTCAGGCTGGAGAAGTCCGCCTCCTCGACCCCCGGCGTCTGCAACAGGGCGTTGATCATCACCGGGGCCAGGAACAGGTGCGCCACCCTCTGCTCGCCGAACGCCTTCAGCACCGCGGCAGGAACGAACTCGGCCTGAAGCAGGATGCGCCCGCCCGCCGCAAGCCCCGAGAAGCTGATGTTTGTCCCGGCCACGTGGAACATGGGCATCAGGATCAGCACGGTGTCGTCGGCGACGTATGAGAACCCCTCGACGAGATGCCGCAATCGCAGGAACGCGGAATAGTTGGCGTTCGACAGCCGCACGCCCTTCGGCAGGCCCGTGGTGCCGGAGGTGTAGAGTTGCAGGACATCGTCGCTCGCCCGCGGAGCCTCCAGCTTCGGCGACGGCGCGGTGTCGCGAAGGGCGCCATAGCTTTCGAAGGCCGGGTGCTCGCCGCCGACCGCGATCACCCTCACCGGGCGACCGGCCTGCTCGGCCACGCTGGGCGCGCAGTCGAAGAACTCAGGGGTCACGAAGAAGACGCCGGCGCTGGAGTCCTTGAAGATGAAGGCGATCTCGGGCACGGCCAGCCGCGAGTTGATCGGGGCGAAACAGGCCCGCGCCTTGGCGACGCCGAAGAAGATCTCGAACCAGGCTTCGGAGGGCCGCCCCAGCCAGGCCACGCGATCCCCAGGCTTCACACCTGCCGCCTGCAGCAGCCCCGCCACTTGGTCCGAGCGGCGGTCCAACTGGGCATAGGTCAGGTCGCGCCCTTCGAAATGCACGGCGACCCGATCGCCGCGCTCGCGTCCGTGAACCGCCACGATATCGGTCAACTGCTGGATGGGGTCGTCCGTCATGCCCGTCGCGCCTCCGGCTCGGGCTTTTGGCCGCCCGCTGGGCATGATCTTCCCGCGTATTCCTCGCGATGCCGAGGCCTTTGATGAGGCGGGATCAGGTGAGAGCGCGAGGCGCTCCGCGCGCCTCGGCTTCCGCACCGGTCAAGCGGTCGCGCCGAACGCGCGCGCATCGCCGATCACCTGCCGGACGATCGGCCCCCAATCGTCCGGCGCGGGCTGCCGGTAGAGGCGCGCCGACGGATACCAGGGGCTGGCCGCACCGCTCCGCAGCCAGCGCCAGTCGGTCTCCACCGACGGCAGCAGGATCCAGACGGGCTTGCCCATGGCGCCCGCCAGGTGGGCTACCGCGGTGTCCACGGTGATGACGAGGCTGAGGCCCGCGATGATTTCGGCCGTATCCTGGAAGTCCTTCGCCCCGGTGTCCTCGGGCGCCAGGCTGCGACCCAGCGCCAGCAGTTGCTCCGCCATATCGGCGGGCAGCGACCGGAAGCGGTCGTTGGTGTGGGTGGGGCTGCCGCGGACCACGACCCCGATGCCGGCGGCTGTCTGCGCCGACGGCAAAGGCAGGTAGGGCGCGCCTGGGATGGTCGCCAGTGTGAGGTTGAGGTGCTGGGGCAGTGAGAAGATCAGCGACCAATAGTCGGCCTGGGGCGCCTGTTGTCCGCCCGGGATCGGCAGGATGTCGCCGCCCAGGGGCTGCAACAGCCGGACCAGCGGGGGCGCGCAGCCATAGGTGACCCGGACCCCCCGAGCCCTAAGCTCGGGGACGAACCTTGCGAACTGGATCTGGTCGCCCAAGCCCTGCTCGGGGACGATGAACAGGCGCCTCCCGTCCAGGTCTTCCCCACGCCACTCGGGGTAAGGGAGCCGCACCGTCGGGATGTTCTTGGAAGACAGCTCGCGCCGCGCCTCCATCAGTGGCCACCCGCGGGCGTAATCTCCCGCGCCCAGCAGCATCATGGCCAGGCTGTGCCGAGGCGCAGGCGAGGTCGGATCGGCCTGCACCGCCTTATGGAATGCGGCCTCGGCCTCGTCGTACCGGTGGGTCTTCACATAGAGGACGCCAAGGTTGTGATAGGCCCAAAGCGGCTTGGCCGCGGCGAGCGCGTGGTAGCGCCGCTCGGCCTCGGGGAAGTCGCCGGCCATCTGAGCGGCGTTCGCGAGCCGGAACTGGGCGTCGATCGACATGCCTCGGCTTAGCAGACCGACAGGGCGCCGTTCCACCAGGCCTTGCACGGCCTTCCGCGCGATCGCCGTGGCGCGCATTGGGGCCTGCGGTAACGCTGTGATCAGCAGACGTGCGCCTTTGCCGTTCCCGCGCTAAGGTTAATCGGGGAACAGGGGTTTTTCGTGACAGACAAGGAAGAAGACGCTGCCGCGCTCGCCGCTGCGCTGACCGGGATGTTCAGTGCGCTGGAGGCCAGGCCCACGCCCGAGCACATCCTGCGGGTGGTGGATCAGTTGCAGGCCGACTCGCCCGAAACGGCGCCTACGCCGATCCCAGGGCCGTCATCGTCTCCAGGGCCATGACGTCGGCCGGCTCGTCGGCATCCATGATCTTCAGCAGCCGCGCCCGCGCCCGGTTCACCCGGCTCTTGATGGTGCCCAGCGCGCAACCGCAGATCTCCGCCGCCTCCTCGTAGGAGAGGCCCGCCGCGCCCACCAGGATCAGGGCCTCACGGTGCTCAACGGGAAGTTGCTGGAGAGCCGCCTGCAGCGCGCTCATGGCCAGGCTCCAATCCTGAGTCGGCGGCGACCTCAGCATGCTGGCGTACTCGCCCTGCTCATCGCGCACCTCGCGCCGGCGTCGCAGCACATTCGTATAGTAGGTGTTCCGCAGGATCGTGAACAACCACGCGCGCAGGTTGGTGCCGGCTTCGAACTTGTCGCGGTTGGACCAGGCCTTGATCAGGGTGTCCTGAACCAGGTCGTCGGCATCCGAACCATTGTGGCTGAGCGACCACGCGAATGCACGCAAAGCGGGTATTAAACCGACGACCTCGTCGCGCCAACTCGCGGTGGAATCCAATCCCATCCCCTTATTCTCACACTCTGGCCCCGGACCGGAACACGCGCCTGCTACCAGCGGGGGTTGAACGCCGCCTACCGGTGATCGTTCCTGGGAAGTTAGGCGGATTTGCGGAACCTGCGACCTGTGCATACGTTTCGCGGCACTGCCGACGTGAATCTGCATCGATCCAGGCGTTGTGGCGCCCGCTTTTGTCACCACATTTGATGGTAGCCGTCGAGGCAAACGGACCGTCGAGGGGAGTTTTCATGGGCAGCACCGACCGTCCGGAGGAGCGCGCCCGCGCTCGCGAGCAGGCGTCCTCCTCGGAGGCCTTGACCCGCTACCGGAATGTGCGCCGCGCATCCGAGGCGCTGGTGCGGTCGCTGACGCCCGAGGACATGGGCGCCCAGTCCATGCCGGACGCCAGCCCGACGAAGTGGCACCTGGCCCACACCACGTGGTTCTTCGAGACGTTCCTGCTCGCGCCCAAGCTGGCGGGCTACCGGGTCTTCGATCCGAAGTTCGGCTACCTCTTCAATTCGTACTACGAGGCCGTGGGCCCGCGGCAGCCGCGGCCCGCGCGCGGATTGATCACCCGGCCTTCGGTGGCCGACGTGCTGGCTTACCGCGCCCATGTGGACGAGGGCATGGCGGCCTTGCTGGGCAAGGGCGCCTCAGGCCTCGACGACCTCGTGGACCTGGGACTGGCCCATGAGGAGCAACATCAGGAGCTGATCCTGATGGACATCCTGCACCTGTTCGCCCAGTCGCCCTTGTCGCCGGCCTTTGCGCCGCGGCGCGCGGTCGAACCGCGGGGGACCCGGCCTCTCGACTATGTGAGCTTCGAAGGCGGCCTGGTGGAGATCGGCCACGACGGCCACGGCTTCGCCTTCGACAATGAGCGCCCGCGCCACCGCGCCTGGCTGGAGCCGTTTCGCCTCGCCGACCGGCTGGTGACCAACGCGGAATGGCTGGCCTTCATGGCGGACGGCGGCTACGCGCGGCCCGAGCTTTGGCTTTCGGAGGGCTGGGCGCTGGTCATCGCCGAAGCCTGGCAGGCGCCGGTCTACTGGCGCGATACGGCGGACGGCTGGCGGGCCATGGGCCTGAACGGCCTGCGCCCGCTGGATCCCGCCCAGCCGGTGAGTCATCTCAGCTATTACGAGGCCGACGCCTATGCGGCGTGGGCTGGGGCCCGCCTGCCCACCGAAGCGGAATGGGAGCACGCCGCGGCGAGCCAGCCGCTCGACGACGCCTTCCCGAACGCCGGCCACCTGGTCGCCGAGGGCGCACCGGCGGGGACGGGCCTGCACCAGATGTTTGGCGACCTCTGGCAATGGACCCGCAGCGCCTACCTGCCATATCCCGGCTTCAAGCCTGCCGAGGGCGCGGTCGGCGAGTACAACGGCAAGTTCATGTCGGGGCAGTTCGTTCTGCGCGGCGGCGCCTGTGTCACGCCGGCCGGCCATGCGCGAGCGACCTACCGCAACTTCTTCTATCCTCACCAGCGCTGGATGTTCTCTGGCCTGCGTCTCGCGCTGGATGGCGCCGCCGAGGGGGCCGAAGTCTCGGACCTGGAGCTCGACCTGGTGGCGGGCCTCTCCAAGCCGCACAAGTCGATGCCGCCCAAGCACTTCTATGACGCAGAGGGCTCAAGGCTGTTCGAGCTGATCACCGAATTGCCCGAGTACTACCCCACCCGCACCGAAGTGGCGCTGTTGAACCGGGCCGCGGGCGACATCGCGCACCACATCGCGGAGGGCGCGGCCCTGGTGGAGTTCGGCTCGGGGGCCAGCACAAAGACCCGCATCGTTCTCGACGCTGCGCCGCAGATCGCCGTCTATGCCCCCATCGATATCAGCGCCTCGGCGCTGGAGGGCGCGGCCGAGGCGATCCGCGCGGACTATCCCGCCCTAACCGTCGCTCCGTTGCGCGACGATTTCACCAACGCCTTGCGCCTGCCGCCCGAGACGGAAGGTCGCCCGATCGTCGGCTTCTTCCCTGGCTCCACCATCGGTAATTTCACGCCGCAGGAGGCCCGGACGTTCCTGATGGGCGCGCGTCGCCTGCTTGGCGAGGGCGCGGCGTTCCTGGTGGGCATCGACCTGATCAAGGACGAGTCGACCCTGGTCGCGGCCTATGACGACGCCCAAGGTGTCACCGCCGCCTTCAACAAGAACCTGCTGACACGCGTCAATCGCGAGTTGAGGGCGGACTTCGATCTGGACGCGTTCGCGCACCGGGCCGTCTGGAACGCCGCGGAGAGCCGGATGGAGATGCACCTGGTCAGCCTGAAGGACCAGACGGCGCAGGCGGCAGGGCGCACGTTCCGCTTCGCCGAGGGCGAGACGATCCACACCGAGAACTCCTACAAGTTCACGATCGAGCGGATCGCGACCCTGGCGGCTGCGGCGGGATGGAATCTCGAGCACCGGTGGGTGAGCGAGGAGCCAGCCTTCGGCATGGTGCTCCTCAGGGCGTGACGCGCGAAGCCGGACGGTGGAAAGCGGACGCCGGATGGGCGTCCGCTGGTTTCCCGTCGTGGACGCCTGACCGGACGTTAGCTTTCGCGACCCCGGGTGCGGCCGCCGCCGCGGGAGGCTTCGCCGCCCTTGCGGCCCGCTTGGGCTGCGAGGTCGCGATCCTTCGCGAAGCTGCGCTTTTCACTGGGGACGCTGGCGCCGCCCTTGCGGGCGATTTCGCGACGGCGTTCGGGGTTCATGGCGGCAAAGCCGCGTCGCGCGCGGGGCTTGCCTGTATCGGCCGTGGGCATCGGGGGGGTCTCCTCGGGTAGGGCTTGCGGTGAGGCTAACCCGTGAGACAGGGCCAAGGTTGCGTAGGGACCTCAGACTTATTCGCGGCGAAGCGCTTCAATGGGGTCAAGGCGGGCCGCGCGCCAGGACGGATAGGCCCCGAACACCAGCCCGACCGCCACCGAAAAGCCCAGCGCCAGCGGCCCGGCCCAGGCCGGCACCGCGGCCGGCCAGTCGCCCAGCCTGGCGACGGCGAAGGCGCCCAGAACCCCGATGGTCAGCCCGATCAGACCCCCCACCAGCGAGAGCGCGATCGACTCCAGCGCGAACTGGATCAGCACGTGCGAGCGTTTGGCGCCCAAGGCCATCCGCAACCCGATCTCCCGCGTGCGCTCGGTCACCGCCACCAGCATGATGTTCATGATCCCGACCCCGCCGACCACCAGCGAGACGCCCGCGACCGCCGCCAGCAACACGGTGAACGTCCCGATCGCCTGTTGGCTGGCCGCCAGGATCGACGCCATGTTCTGGGTCAGGAAATCGTCGTCCTCGCCCTGGCGGATCTTGTGCTGGTCGCGCAGCAGGTTGGTGACGTCCTCCTGCACCCGGTCGAGGCTGTCCTCGTCCGTGGCCTTCACGTAGATCGACTGGACGCTGTCGCCGCGGCTGCGCCGGCCCGCGATGCGCGACCGCACGGCGGGCAGGGGGGCCAGCACGACGTCGTCCTGGTCCTGGCCGAAGCCGGCCTGGCCCTTGGACTCCAGCACGCCGATCACCTCGAAGGGCACGGTCCGCACCCGCACGCGACGACCGATGGGATCGCCGTCGCCCCACAGCTCCCGGGCCACCGTGGGGCCGACGACGGCGACCTTGCGGCCCTGGCGCGCTTCATTGGCGTCGAACATCCGGCCCGAGGCGATCTTCAGGTCGCGGGCGATGAGATAGGCGGGCGTCACGCCCTGGATCTGGGTGTTCCAGTTGGCGCCGTCGGCGGCGAGCTGGGCCTGGCCGCGTACGAGCGGCGCCACGGCCGCCACGCCTTCGACCTGCTTGGCGATGGCCTCGGCGTCGCCGTCGCGCAGGGAGACCCCGGCGCCGGCCGCCTGCGCCACCGGGCCCCGCTGGAAGTTTGGCGTCACGATGATCAGGTTCGAGCCCAGGCCCGAGATGGCCTGGGTGACCCGTTGCTGTGCGCCCATGCCGATGGAGGTCATGATCACGACGGCGGCGACGCCGATGACCACGCCCAGGGACGTCAGCACGCTGCGCATCGGGTGGGCCACGATGGCGCCCAGGGCGAAGCGGACCAGCTCGAACCATCTCATGCTTTGCGCCCCCGCTCGTCCGAGACGACCAGCCCGTCGCGGAACGCCACCCGCCGGTGCGCCACGTCGGCCACTTCGGGGTCGTGGGTGACCACGGCGATGGTTAGTCCGCCGAGGTTCAGCTCCTCGAACAGCGCCAGCACCTCCTCGCCGGTGTGGGTGTCCAGCGCGCCGGTGGGCTCGTCGGCCAACAGCAGGTGGGGCTTGTTGGCGAGGCTGCGGGCGATCGCCACCCGCTGCTGCTGCCCGCCGGAGAGCTGGGTGGGCTTGTGGCCCAAGCGCGAGCCCAGCCCGACCCGCTCCAGCAGCTCGGCGGCCCGCGCGCGGCGCTCGCGGGGGGCCATGCCCGCATAGATCATCGGCAGCTCGACGTTCTGCAACGCCGTCAGCCGGGGGAGAAGCTGGAAGGACTGGAACACGAACCCGATCCGCCGCCGCCGGAAATCCGCCAACTCGTCGTCGGTGAACTGGCCCACGTCCTCGCCCTCGAAGCCGTACCGCCCCGTGGTGGGCCGGTCGAGGCCGCCCAGGATGTTCATCAGCGTCGACTTGCCGGAGCCGGACGGCCCGATCACCGCGACGTATTCGCCGCGCTCGATGCGAAGGCTGACCCCGGCCAGGGCGGGCACCTCTTCCTCGCCCATGATGTAGACCTTGTGCAGGTCCTGGAGGTCGATCATCGCGCCCGGGCCTACATCCGCACCCGGACACCGCCGCCGGCCCCGGGCGGGCCGCCCATCGCGCCGCCGCCCTGGGGCTTGGGTCGCGGGCCGCCGCCGGTGATGACCTGGTCGCCGGCCTTCAGCTCGCGGCTGACGATCTCCGTGTACGAGCCGTCGGTGCCCCCGACCCGCACCGGGATCGGCACGGGCTTCTTGTCACGCAGGACATAGAGCGTGCCGCCGCGCATCCCACCGGCGCTTCCGCGACCCTGGCCCATGGTCGCCCGCAGCGCCGCCAGCTTGGTCTTCTGGTCCGGTCGGAGCAGGGGCTCGAGTTTGGTCAAGGCCTCGTTCATGGGCTTGGACATCGCCTCGCGCATCGCCGCGGGGTCGCCGGCGGCCGAGGCCCGCGCAGCTTGCATCTTCGTCCGCAGCGCGGCCCGGATCGGCTCCCAGGCCTTTTGCTGCCTGGCGTCCAGATCCAGCTGCTCGACAACGCGCGCCCCCATCATGCCGCCCTGACGGCCACCGCCCTGGCGATTGCCGCCTGCCCCGGCGCCGAAGCCGGCTCCGGTCATCACCGCGGCGCCGCCCTGGCGCGCGCCTTGCGCCTTCTCGGAGGGCGGGGTCCAGCGCAACGCCTGGGCGGGAACCTTCATCACGTTGTGCTTGGTGTCGATGACGATGTCGGCGTTGGCAGTCATCCCGGGCAACAGCTTGCGCTGCGGATTGTCCGCCTGGGCGATGACGGTGTAGCTGACCACATTCTGGTCGGTGGTCGGCTGCTTGCGGATCTGGGTCAGGATGCCATGGAAGGTGTCTTCCGGAAAGGCGTCCACCGTGAACCGCACCCTCTGGCCGTCCTGGAGCTGGCCCACGTCGGCTTCGTCGACCGAGATCTTGACCTCAACCTTCGAGAGATCCTGGGCGATGGTGAACAGCACGGGCGCCTGCAGGCTGGCCGCCACGGTATTGCCGGGCTCAACCTTCCGGTCGACCACGATCCCGTCGATCGGGGCTACGATGGTGGTCCGCCCCAGGTCCACCTGCTGGCTTTGCAGCGAGGCGCGGCTCTGGGTGACCCGGGCCTGGGCGGCGGCCAGGTTGGCGCGGGCGGTCTTCAGGGCGGCGGTCGCCTCGTCCATGGTCGTGGCCGCGTACCAGCCCTGGTCCACCAGCGTCTTCTTTCGGGTGTAGTCCGCCTGGGCGTTATCGAGCGCAGCCTGCGATTGGCGGACCGCCGCCTGGCCGGCGGCGATGTCGGCCTGTCCTTGGGCGACGCGCGACTGGTAGGTCTGGGGATCCAGCACGGCGAGGGTCTGGCCGGCCTTCACCTCGTCATTGAAATCCACCAGCACCTTGGTGACCTGGCCCGAGATCTGCGAACCGACGTCCACGGTGACCAGCGCCTGCAAGCTGCCCGACGCGGAGACCGATCGCGTGATGTCGCCACTCTCGACGGCGCCGAACCGGTAGGGGTCCTTCTCGGGCTTCGGCCGCATCTGCCAGCCCACAAGGGCGGCAATGATCGCGCCGACGACGGCGAGGGTGATCCAGGCCGCGCGGGGAATACGAACGACGCGGCGGCGGGTTGGCGGGTTCAGGCTCATGTTGTCCCAAGTATCGAAGGGCTCGGATGAACCCGCCGTGACTAGGCCAGACCCGCTTTGCCGGTCGATTTCAGCTTCGTGTCGGTCCGGCCGCCGCCGGCCGCAAACTCGACAAAGCTATAGCGGCAGCTGGACCCGCGCCGTCAATCCGCCACCGGCCCGATTGATCAGGCTCACGTCGCCGCCGTGGCCGCGGGCGATCGAGCGCACCACGGCCAGGCCCAGCCCGATCCCACCGGTCTGACGGCTGCGCGAGGGTTCGCGCCGGTAGAAGGGTTCGAACACCTTCTCGGCGTCGTTCTCGGGAATGCCCGGCCCGTCGTCGTCGATCTCGACCACAGCGTGGCCGTCGCTCTGGAACACCCGGGCGCGCGCCCGGCCGCCGAACTTCACGGCGTTCTCCAGCAGGTTCGCGATCAGCCGGCGCAGCGCCATCGGGTCGCCTTCCAGCACGACCTTCTCGCCGGCTTCGACCTCGGTGGCCGCGCCGGTCTCCGCCATCTCGTCGCACAGGCTCTCCACCAGCGACGACAGCTCCAGCGGGGTCCGCTCTCCCGCCTTGGTGGCGTCGCGCACGAACGTCAGGGTGGCGGCGATCATCGCCTCCATCTGATCCAGGTCGGAGGCATACTTGGCCCGCTGCTCTTCGGGCAGGCTCTCGATGCGGAAGCGCAGGCGGGTCAGGGGCGTGCGCAGGTCATGGGCGATCGCGCCGACCATGGCTGTCCGGTCCTCCACGTAGCGGCTCAGGCGCTCCTGCATCTCGTTGAAGGCGCGGGCCGCCGTGGCCACCTCGGCCGGCCCCTTGACCTCCAGCGGCGGCGCCCGCGGGTCGCGGCCCAACCGCTCGGCGGCCTCGGCGAACACCTGGATCGGCCGCGACAGCCGCCGGGCGTAGATCCAGGCGACCGGCGACATGGCCAGGGCAGAGAGCGCGAACCAGATCGCGACCCGCTGCTGCCAGTCCGACAGGCCAAATCCCACCTCCGGCTGGACCACGCGCCAGCGACCGCTGCCTTGGCGCACACCCACCTGGAACGGGGAAATGAGGAAGTGTTCTTCATCGCGGATACCGGCGCGGGCCACCTGGTCGCGGATGATCCGGCCGACGCGCCGATCCGACAGCGGGCCACGCTCGCCGGCGATCACCACATCGACCGGCGGTACGCCGAGGTCCTCGGCGATCTTGCCGCGGATCGCGGGGATGCTCCGCCCCTGGAGCACCGGCGTCGGCGCCCGGTCGCGCATCGACAGGACGAGGGGCCGACGGTCGGTGAAGGTTGGCGAACGCCCGCCGAAGGTCTGCGCGATCTCCGAGACGCGATAGAAATCCGGAGCCGGAGGCGGCAGGAAGAACAGCAGCAACATGCTGATCGCCCAGGAGGCCACCAGTGTCAGGCCGGTCAGCATCAGCAACTGGACCAGCAGCGGGGCCGTCGGGCGGCCGATCCGCCTCACGTGCGCTTCACCTTGGCGGTGAACATGTAGCCTTCGTTGCGGATCGTGCGGATCAGGTCGTGGCTGTCGCCTCCGTCGTCCAGCTTGCGCCGCAGCCGGCTGATCTGCACATCGATGGCGCGATCGAACGCCTCGCTGTCGCGGCCCCGCGCGAACTCCAGCAACTGGTCGCGGGTCAGCACCCGCTGCGGCCGTTCGACGAAGGCGCGGAGCAGGGAAAACTCGCCAGAGCTGAGGTTGACCACCACGCCGGGCGGCGAGCGCAGTTCGCGCCGCACCAGATCGAGCCGCCAGCCCGCGAACTCGCAGCCGGCGCCCAGCGCGCCGTCGGTGGCCCGTTGCTGGGCGCGGCGCAGCACGGCGCGCACCCGCGCCAGCAGCTCACGCGGATTGCAGGGCTTGGCCAGGTAGTCGTCGGCGCCCAGCTCCAGGCCCACGATGCGGTCGGTGTCCTCGCCCATGGCCGACAGCATGATGATCGGCGGCGCGCCCTCGGCGGTGCTCAGGCGGCGGCAAACGGCCAGGCCGTCTTCACCCGGCATCATGACGTCCAGGACGATGAGGTCGACGGAACCGCGCTCCAGCACCCGCTCCATCTCGGCCGCGTCGGCCGCGGTCTCGACGCTATAGCCGTGCTTGCCGAGGAAGTCGGACACCAGGTCGCGAATTCCGGGGTCGTCGTCGACCATCAGGATGCGGGCGCCGACGCCGGCCATGTCAGTTGCAAGCTCCATGGGCGCCAGCTTGCCGGCCGCCCGTAACGGACGGATGTCTCACTTGAAATCGAGACGTCCCGAACGCGGCGTGCGCGGTCATGTGTCGGCCAGGACCGCGTCCGCCACATACGGGTTCGTCTTCCGCTCCCGGCCGAAGGTCGACATGGGGCCGTGACCTGGCACGAAGCTTACGTCCTCGCCCAGCGGCCAGAGCTTGCCGGTGATCGCCTCGATGAGGTCCTGGTGGTTCCCCCGCGGGAAATCCGTCCGCCCGATGGAGCCCTGGAACAGCACGTCGCCCACCTGGGCGAAGCGCGCCTCGCGGTGGAAGAACACCACGTGGCCCGGCGTGTGGCCGGGGCAGTGGATGACCTCGAACTCGGTCTCCCCCAGCGTCACCTTGTCTCCGTCCTGGAGCCAGCGGTCGGGAGTGAAGCTGCGCGCCTCGGGCATGCCCCACTTCGCGCCCGAGGCGGTGATCTCGTCGATCCAGAACTGGTCGTCCGGGTGCGGGCCTTCGATGGGCACGCCGGTCAGTTCCTTCAGCGCCGCCGTGCCGCCCGCATGATCCAGGTGGCCGTGGGTGATCCAGATCTTCTCCAGGGTCAGCCCGTGTTCCTTCAACGCGGCCATCAGGCGTGGGACCTCGCCGCCCGGATCGATGATCGCGGCCTTGTTGGTCTTCGCGCACCAGACGATCGTGCAGTTCTGCTGCAAGGGGGTGACGGGCGCGATCAGGGCGCGGATGGGGAGCGTTGGGGCAGGGGCGTTCATGTCGCCTCTATGATCGGGGCTCGCGGCCCATAAGAAAAGGCCCGGGAGCGATCCCGGGCCTTTCCGTCCGTCTTATTCTGCGCCGGGCAAGGGAGGCACCGCCGTCGGCGGCGCGTCCACGTCCAGTTCGTGGGTTTCCGGCGAACCGTGGGCGACGTGGCTCTTGCGGTAGCCGTAGAGGAAATAGACCACCAGGCCGATGACGGCCCAGCCGACGAACAGCAGCTGGGTTTCCTTGGACAGGCTGAAGAACAGGTACACGCAGCCGATGGCGGCCAGCGGGGCCACGATCATGACCGCCGGCGTCCGGAAGGGCCGCAGCCGCTTGGGGTCGGTCCGCCGCAGCACCATCACCGCGATCGCCACCATGGCGAAGGCGAAGAGCGTTCCGGAATTGGAGACGTCAGCCAGGACCCCCACCGGGAAGAAGGCTGCGAACAGCGCCACGAACACGCCGGTGATGACGGTGATCACGTGCGGGGTGTGGAACTTCGGGTGCACCTTGGACAGCACGGGCGGCAGCAGGCCGTCGCGACTCATGACGAAGAAGATCCGGGTCTGGCCGAACATCATCATCAGGATGACCGAGGGCAGGGCGAGGCCGGCGGCGAGGCCGATCAGGTTGCCGATCTGCGGCCAGCCGATCTCGCGCAGGGTCCAGGCGAGAGCTTCCTTCGAGCAGACCACCTTCGCGTCGCCCAGCGCCGAGCAGGCCGCGCTGAGTTCCGGGCTGCCGGGGCGCAGGCCGATCCCCGCCGCGTCGGTGACGGGCTGGGCGCCCACGGTGCCGATCACGCCGGCCGCCACGAGGATGTAGAAGATGGTGCAGATACCGAGCGAGCCGATCAGGCCGATGGGCATGTTCCGCTGTGGATTCTTGGTCTCTTCGGCCGCTGTCGAGACGGCGTCGAAGCCCACGTAGGCGAAGAAGATCGACGCCGCGGCGGCCGATACCCCGCCAAAACCGAGCGGCGCGAACGGCTCGAAGTTTTCCATCTTGATGACCGGCAGCGCCAGCACCACGAACAGCGTCAGGGCGGCGACCTTGATCAGCACCAGGAACGCGTTGACCGTCGCCGACTCCTTCGTGCCGATCACCAGCAGGGCGGTGACCACCAGGGCGATGCCCATGGCCGGCAGGTTCACCAGGCCGCCGTCCAACGGTCCACGCACCAGCATGTCGGGAATGTCGAGATGGAAGGCATTCTCGATGAGGCCCACCACATAGCCTGACCAGCCCACCGACACGGCGCCTGCGGCCACGGCGTATTCCAGCACCAGCGCCCAGCCGACCATCCAGGCGACCAGTTCGCCCATCACCGCGTAGCTGTAGGTGTAGGCAGACCCCGAGACCGGCACCATGGCCGACATCTCGGCGTAGCAGAGTGCGGCGACCGCGCAGACGAAGCCCGCGATGATGAACGCCAGCATCATGCCCGGACCGGCCTTCTGCGCGGCTTCCGCCGTCAGAACGAAGATCCCGGTGCCGATGATCGCGCCGATGCCCAGCATGGTGAGTTGGAAGGGGCCAAGGGAACGGTGGAGTGCTTTTTTCTCGGCCGTGGCCAGGATCGCGTCGAGCGGCTTAACACGCCACATATAGTCCTCCGAACGGCGGCCCCCGAGCCACCCAGGTTCAAATTTGGCGCGACGGTGGCGTGGTTGTGCCCTTGCGGTCAAGCGCCAACGCCCGAACGGTTTTCACTTGCGCCGCCAACAGGCTAGAGCCGGGCGAATGCTTCCGATCCATGAGGCCCTGCCCGGACTGAAGGCGGCGCTCGCCGCGGCGAACGCCGCCGTGCTCGTCGCGCCCCCCGGCGCCGGCAAGACCACCGTGGTTCCGCTGGAGCTGATCGGCCAACCCTGGGTGGCCGGCGGGAAGATCATCGTGCTGGAGCCGCGCAGGCTGGCGGCGCGCGCGGCCGCCGAGCGCATGGCCAGGACCCTGGGCGAGCGGGTGGGCGACACCGTGGGCTACCGGGTCCGGATGCAGAGCCGGATTTCGGCAGCCACGCGCATCGAGGTGGTCACCGAGGGCGTGTTCACCCGGATGATCCTGGCGGACCCGGAGCTGGCGGGCGTCGCCTGCGTGGTCTTCGACGAGTTCCACGAGCGCAGCCTGGACGCGGACCTCGGCCTGGCCCTGGCGCGCGACGCCCAGCGCCTGCTGCGCGACGATCTGCGGCTTGTGGTGATGTCCGCCACCCTGGACGGCGCCGCCGTCGCGCGGCTGCTCGACGACGCGCCGGTCGTCGAAAGCCTGGGCCGCATGTTCCCGGTGGAAACCCGCTACCTCGGCCGTGACGCCCTTGCCAAGGATGGGCGCGGGCGGCTGGAAGACCAGGTGGTCCGCGCCGTCGAGCGGGCGCTGGCGGAAGAGGCCGGCAGCGTGCTGGTCTTCCTGCCGGGCCAGGGCGAGATCCGCCGCACCGCCGAACGGCTCGCCGAGCGGGTCCGGCCGAACGTCGAGATCGCCCCGCTCTATGGCGCGCTGGACCCGCGGGACCAGGACCGCGCCATCGAGCCCGCGCCGCCCGGCGTGCGCAAGGTGGTGCTGGCCACCTCCATCGCCGAGACCAGCCTGACCATCCAGGGCGTCCGGGTGGTCATCGACTGCGGCGTCGCCCGGGTGCCCCGCTACGACCCCGCCAGCGGCCTCACGCGCCTGGCCACCGTGCGCGTCTCCAGGGCCGCCGCCGACCAGCGCCGGGGCCGCGCCGGCCGCACCGAGCC
>DASVNS010000011.1:0-8108 GCA_036383735.1 Phenylobacterium sp.
GCTGGCCAGATGAACCGCAAGGACTCTGCGCGGATCGCCGCCTTGCGGGCCGCCGACTTCGGCCTCGACCTGAAGGGGTCGGCCTGTGCGTCGGAAGCGTTCTTCCCCTTCCCCGACGGCCTGATCCAGGCGGCGGACGCGGGCTGCACCGCGGTGATCCAGCCCGGCGGCTCGATCGGCGACGCCAAGGTCATCGAGGCGGCCGACGAACGCGGCCTGGCGATGGTGTTCACTGGCGTGCGGGTGTTCAGGCACTAACGCGCCGGCCCTCTCCCTATCCTCTCCCTCTCCGCTGCGCGGGGGGAGAGCGACTGTCTGGCAGGTCAAGCGGCGGCGAGCATGTTGAGGGCGGTACGGACGTCCCTGGCCTTGGCGTTGAGGCGGACGAGGAGTTTGCGGGCGAGGGCGATGCGGACGACCTTGCGGGGCTTTCCGGCGTCGAGGAGTTTCTGGCGGAAGGCGATATAATCGGGTTCGTGGCGGGCGACGACGCCGGCGACGAGGTAGAGGATGCTGCGGATGGCGGTGCGGCCGCCGCGGACGTGACGGCGCCCGATGTGCTTGCCGGAATCGTTGGCGAGCGGAGCCAGGCCGGCGAGCTTGGCGACCTCCTTGCCGGTGAGGGTTCCGATTTCGGGCATCTCAGCCATCAGGCGGGCGACGGTGCGGTCGGCGACGCCCTTGGTCTGGCGGAAGACCCGGTCGAGCTCGCGCCACAGCGGATCGGCCTGGAGCAGTTCGGCGATCTCGGCCTCGAAGCCGCGGATCTGGCCGTTCACGACGCGCAGGATCTCGGCGAAGCAAGCTTGCACCGTCGCGTCCTCGACCAGCCGGCGCTGGTTCTCCTGGGCGACCTTGAGCGCGGTGAGCTGGCCCAGCCGGGTCACCAAGGCCGCCAGCCGCTCCTGGTGGGCCGGCGGCGGCGCCTCGGGCTTTACGCCCCTGGCCGCCGCGTAGCGGCCGATCACGCCGGCGTCGAGACGGTCGGTCTTCTCCAGCACGCCCATCGCCTCGGCGAAGCGGCGCACATGGCGCGGGTTGACCACCGCGGCCGCCACGCCATGCGCCCACAGCAGCCGGAACGCCTGCCGCTCATAGCCGCCGGTGGCCTCCATCACCGCCAGCTCCGCCCCCTGGGCCTTGCACCAGGCGGCCAGCTCGGCCACGCCCTGCGGCGTGTTCTTCACTTGCAGTTGCGCCCCGCCGGGCCAGATCTCGGCGTCCAGCGCCTGGCTGGACACGTCCACTCCACAGATAATGTTCGCCACGGTAACCTGCCTTGCGCATGCGATCGATGTTCAAGCGACTGTTCGGTCGTGCGTGACCGCGGCGGCGGCCCTGGTCTCTCCCACGGTGAAAGCCTGAGGAGAACACGGGCGCAAGCCGCCGCACGGGAGGGCCGGTGGCCACCGGCCCTCCCGCAACGCCTTCGCCATCACGCTTCGACGCTACCGTCCAGATACAAGGGGGACCGCGCCCCGCAGAGGGCGTGGTGGAGAGGGCAGGCCTCAGGCTCGGCGGATCGACTGGGCCGGGCGGACTTCACCGGATGAGGCCCGCCCTCTCCACCCCGCGCTCTCCAGCCGGCTGACGCCGGCTTCGGCGCGCGGTACCCCTCTCCCACTTCGTGGGAAAGGAAGGATCAACGTCGAACCGTCGACATCACTGTGCGGAGGGACTAGGACGTCGGCCGTTGGGCCACAATATGGTTCTCCATGCGTATGCTCCTCATGATTAGCGGGCTTATCGTCGTCGCCACACCCACGGCGGCGCAGGTCAACGTGTTCCAGCTGGACGAACTGCGCGCTCAGCAACAGGCGGCCGAGCGCCGCGCTATCGATCAATCCAACCAGCTCCAGGCGTTGGAGGCGCGCCTCCGCGCCGACCAGGCCGCCGCCGAACTGGCGTCGCAGGGCGCCGGCGTCCGTTTGCCGGTCCTGCCCTACGCCGATCCCACCTTGCGCACCTCGGTCGCCCCGGCGCCCAGATACCCATCCATGCCTGACGCCGCCCTGGCGGAGTCCAACAAGCGCGTCCGGGACGCGGCCGGGAACCGTCACTGACATGCGTTGGCAAGGGGGCGAAGGCGGCGGCAATATCGAGGATCGCCGCGGCATGGGCGCGGCCGGAGTCGGCGGGCTGGGCGCCGGGGGCGTCATCCTGGCGCTGGTGGGCTATTTCTTCTTCGGCATCGATCCGTCGACGACGATGGGCGTGGTCAATGGCGCCGGGCCTCAGGTCCAGCAGCAGGAAGGCGTGCGTGGAACCCCCGCCGACGAGGCCGGCCGTTTCGTGGACGTCGTGGGCCACAACATCGACCAGGTCTGGGAAGCCCAGATGCGCGGCTACCGCCCGCCCGCCGCCATCGTGATCTATGACCAGGCCACCGGCACCGGCTGCGGGATGGGCCAGAGCGCGATGGGACCGTTCTATTGCCCGGCCGACCGCAAGGTGTACCTCGACCTGTCGTTCTGGCAGGAGCTGGAGACCAAGTTCGGCGCGGGCGGCGAGGCGGCCCGCGCCTATGTCATCGCCCATGAGGTCGGCCACCACGTGCAGAACCTCACCGGCGCGTCCGACCAGGCGCAGCGCCTGGGGGCGAAGGGCGCCGAGAGCGGCTCGGTGCGGCTGGAGCTTCAGGCCGACTGCTATGCGGGCGTCTGGGCGGCCCATGCGGCCCAGGTCTCGAACGGCCAGGTCTCGCTCGACCCGCGCGACATCGAGGACGGCCTGCGCGCCGCCGCTGCGGTCGGCGACGACACCCTGCAGCGCAAGGCGCAGGGCCGGGTCATGCCCGACGCCTTCACCCACGGCAGCTCCGAGCAGCGGATGCGCTGGTTCCGGAAGGGCTCGGAGACGGGCGACCCCGCCGCCTGCGACACCTTCGGCGCGGGCCGGCTGTAGTCGGCGATCCCGGCCTCGTAGTCCCGGCCCCGCTATCCAGGCATGTGGGGCAGGGGGTCCCAGCCAAGGCAGACCCCGACCGCCCGACGCGCCAGCAGGTCGCCCGGGTCGATCAGCTGGAGCTTCACGTCATCGTCGCCCAGCACCAGGGGCGCCTCGGTGCAGCCGGCGATCAGCACCTCGGCGCCCATCTTGCGCAGCTCTTCGGCATAGCCCCGCATCTCGCGCTGCACGTCATCGCCCAGGTCGCCGGCCTTGATCCGGCCGAGGGTCGCCATGAACGCCTCCTGTCGCTCGGGCGGAAGGCTGACCAGCCCCATGGCCCGGGCGGCGAGATACTCGCGATAGAGCTTCAGCGAGCCCTTGGCGCCCAGCACGCCGGCGCGCATCGCACCCGTGTCGCTGGCCGCCACCGCCGCGAGGTCGATCATGTCGATGAGCGGCAGGCCGGACGCCCGCTGGATCAGGTCGGCGTAGGCATGGGAGGTGTTGCACGGCATGGCCAGCACCTCGGCTCCGGCGCCCTGCAGCGCCCCGGCCATCTCGGCCAGCACATTGCCCGCGCTCACGCCCGGAATGTTGCGGTCCGCCTTGGGGTTGATGTCGGCAATGACGCGGATGTGGTCTTCATCCTGCTTGGCGGGCGTATAGGCCTGCAGCCTGGCCAGGAACTCCACCGTGGCCGCCGGACCCATTCCGCCGAGGACGCCGAGCGTCAGTTGATCGCTGCTCATCCGAGCTTGCCCTCCAATTCGCCCCCGATCGTCGAACAGCCCTGGCTCGCCCGTGCGCAGGGACGCCACCGCCTCACTGTCGACGACGCCTGCCGAAAGGGCCGGCGCGCCGCCCCTCGCCCGCCTGCTAACGCGTCCGCGCTAAGGCTTCAACTTCCGTGGCAGGGCGGCCAGCTCTGCCGGGCTCATCTTCACGATCGAGTCGACGATGCACTGCGTGGTGAAGCCGTTCCTCGCGATCCCGATGTCCAGGTCGATCGGCTTGCAGATGATCGTCGAGCCCGGCGGCGTGCGGGTGATGAGCGGATCGGAGGGGATCGCCGCGGCGAGGCAGTTGTCGCGCATGGTGATCCGGTAGGTCGCCCGGCCGTTCACGTCGACGAGCAGGGTGTTCCTGTCGGCGATCGTATGGTTGCGGATGTCGTGGCTGCGAAAGCATTGCCCGCGCGGCAGGCCGGTTCCGGACGGCGGCGCCGGGGTGGTCAGCGCCGGCGCCTTGGCCGCCATGGCGATGGTGGGAGCGGCGATGATGGGAACAGCGATGGCGGACGCGGCGGCTGCGCTCGCCGCCAAAGCGATGATTGCCAGTCTCATTGGGCTTCTCCTGGCGTCCCTCGTCCGACAGCATAGCGCGCGGGCGCATTCCGCGCCTTCGAATTCCAGCTAGGGGATTTTCCAGCCGGGAGAGAATTGCATCTGCGGTGGCAGTTGGAAGGTGGCGATGGTCCAGGGAGGATGCACCGGAAATTTGCCGCAACTCAGGAGGGTGGTGATCGCACAGTCTCCAGGCTCCGCGGCCACCAGCGCGTGGTCCCGGATCGAGAGGGTCGCGCGGTCGAACGCAGCCTTCACCGCATAGGTGAACTTCAGGTCGGGCAGTTTCACCTCGCCGATCTTCAGCTTCAGCACCGGCGTCGCGCCGAACCCCAGGTGGTGCTTGCCCAGCGGCACCACGGCCGTCTCTCCGGCTGGCAGCACGTCGGGGTCGCGATAGGCCCGCAGCGCGCCCAAGGTCACCCACGCCTGGGCCAGCTGTTCGCAGACGTCCACCGTCTTCAGCGCGGAGCGCAGGCCCTCGACCGCCTGTCCCTCGATGAACGACCAGCCGATCGATGGGCCCCGCTTGCCGAGTTGCTCCTTCATCTGTTCGCCCAGGCCGTCGATCTCCTTGGGCAGGAAGTCGGCGAGGCTCGCGTTGATCGGCATGCTCATGCGTCGGACCCTTCCTTGAAGCCTGGCGCGCCGCCTTGGTCTTCGGCCGCCTCGAATTCACCCGTCGCGACCTCCCAGGTCATCCGGATCTCGAAGGCCGGATCGACGGGCTCGGCCCAGCTTTCCGCCGCTTGCGGCGCTGGCTGCGGTTCCAGGCGCCAGCCGATGGCGATCGGCATTGTGGCGGCCGGTGTCTCGTGCTCGGCCGTCTGCGCCGGGCCGGCGTCCAGCGCCGGCAGGATCGACAGCCGGAGCGGCCAGGCGGCGGCATATCCGAGGGCGGCGAGCACTGCGATCACCCCGCCGGCGCCGGCGAAGGCGGGGACCAGGGTCTCGGCCATGATCAGCTCGACCGGCGAGCCGGCGGCCAGCGGCGCGCCCGCCCGTGGGGATTGCTCCGCGACCTTGTCGGCTCGCCAATAGCCGAACCGCGAGGGCCTCACGTGCGGCTGATATCCGGCGTTCTCGAGGGTCGTGATCGCGGTGAATTCAGACTTGGCGACGACACTGGGGACAGTGGGGGGTGGACGTTTCGGCGGCTCCGTGGGCGCGGACGAACCGGTGGGTCCGTCCGGCGGCGGGACCACGGGCGTCGCCTCCGCCAGGGTCAGGCTGACGGTCGAGCCGACGGGCGCCTGCGCGCCAGCCACCGGCTTCTGCTCTGCGATCTCGTCGCGCGTTTGTAAACCGGAGGGCGTCGGCGCGCGTGCGGCCTGGAGACGAGCCGCCTTCAACCGCGCGATCGCCTCACGTTCGGAAAGCCCGGTGACGTCGGGCACGGCGATGGGGGCGGCGCGGGCGACCACATAGGCGACCGCCGACTTGCGAGGCACGATCGCGCCCTCGGCGGGGATTGAGCGGAGAATGCGCCCCGGCGGCGTGGCGGAGGCTTCCCGGACCTCTTTGCCAAGCCGCAGATCGCTCGCCGCCAGGATCTGCCGGGCCTGTTCCCCCGTACCGCCGGCGATCCGCGGAACGGCGACCTGGGACCCGTTGGAGATGCTCAGCTGCGCCTGGGTCTGCGGACCGACCGCGGCGCCGACTTGCGGCGACTGGCCGATGACGATTCCCGTGGGTCGGGTCGAGTCCACATAGGTCTCGTTGATCGCGCCAGGCCCGAGCGGCTGGAGTGTCTCCAGCGCCCGCGCCACGGTCATCCCGACCAGCTGCGGCATGGCCCTGGACGGAGGCGGGGTGGGTGTCGACGTGCCCGCGCCCGCGGGTGGAGGCTTCAGCTGCCCGTTCGACACCACCAAGGTGATCTGCGTCGTCGAGGTGACCTGGCTGCCGGCGGCGGGCCGCTGACCGGTGACGACGTCGCTGGGCGGGATGAAGGGCGCGCGGATCCGTCGAATGCGCTCCAGTTGCTGGCTGTTGAGCACGGCCCTCGCGTCGTCGAAGGTCATCCCGGTCACGTCCGGCATCACGACCTGCACCTGAGGGACCGCGACGTAATAGACGATGGGACTGTTGCGCGGCACGGTGGCGCCGGCGCTCGGCCGCGACCGCATGACCACGCCTTCGGGGCTGGAGGAGGGCTCCGTTCGACGCGCGCCGGGAACCAGTTGCGCCTCGGCGAGGAGGCTCGCCACCCGGCCTTCGTCCTGACCGACCAGATTGGGCGTCCTGACCAGGGTCCCGTCGGAGATCGTGAGCTCGACGGCGCTGACGCCGTTGGCCGATGTACCGCCCCCGGGGCGTTGGCTGATCACCGTGCCCTGCGGCAGGATTGAAGGCGCTTCGGTCGGATTTCCGGCGAGGTCGGCTGCCTTGAGCCTTTGCCGGGCCTCCTGCAGGGTCAGGCCGACGACCTGCGGCACGACCCTGGCGGTCGCCACGCGGGTGAACACGCCGGGCGCCGCCTGCTGGAGCGTCTGGCTGCGGAAGTCCGGCTTCGGCCCCTGAGCCAACGCGGGATCGGATCCCGCCAGCAGGAGGGCAAGCGCGACGATCACCGTCGCGCAAATCGGAGGGATGCGCGTTCGCCGCTCGGAAACTCCAGCCCGGGCGAACATCGTCGCCGCCTTTCCAGCCGACCGATCGCCGCGTCGCAGCGCCATCGGCCCCGAGGCGACAATACCAGCGCCGGGTTGTGTTCGCCAGACGACACTCGCGTGCGGTGAGAACCGCGCCGTCGGCGAAATCAGCCTTTCCCCGTCCCTCCAACCGGCCTAGCATCAGGGCCTCCTCGGGGGGTCGCGCTTGAGCGGCTGAGAGGTGGGTGAGCCCACGACCCGTCGAACCTGATCCGGGTCATGCCGGCGAAGGGAAGGGCAGATCGACCCCGACTGACGCCCGTGATCCGTCCTTACGGAGCCACGCGATGAACAAGCCGACCGGCAAGGTGCAAGCCGCCGCCATCCCCACGGGCGAGCGTCCCGGATCCCGGAAGGTGTGGCAGCCCGGGGCGCTGTGGCCCGACATCCGCGTGCCGTTCCGCGAGGTGGCGGTGCACCCGTCGGCGAACGAGCCGCCGGTCACCCTGTACGACAGCTCCGGCCCCTACACCGATCCCGGCGCGACCATCGACATCGAGAAGGGCCTGGCGAAGACCCGCGAGCCCTGGGTCGTCAGCCGAGGCGACGTCGAGTTGGTCGAGGCGCCCCGCCAGGTGAAGCCGGAGGACAACGGCTTCGCCAAGGGCGAGCACCTGGCGCCCCAGTTCATGGCCCCGCGCCGCGTGTATCGCGCCAAGGCCGGCGGCAACGTCACCCAGCTGGAATACGCCCGTCGGGGGATGATCACCCCTGAAATGGAGTACGTCGCCATCCGCGAGAACCTGCGCCGGCAGCAGGCCGACGCCTTCATCAAGGACGGGGAGGGCTTCGGCGCCGAGATCCCGGACTTCTGCACGCCGGAGTTCGTGCGCGACGAGGTGGCCCGCGGCCGGGCGATCATCCCCGCCAACATCAACCACACCGAATTGGAGCCGATGGCGATCGGCCGCAACTTCCTGGTCAAGATCAACGCCAATATCGGCAACTCGGCCGTGCTTTCCACGGTGGCCGACGAGGTCGACAAGATGGTCTGGGCGATCCGCTGGGGCGGCGACACGGTCATGGACCTGTCGACCGGCCGCAACATCCACAACATCCGCGACTGGATCATCCGCAACAGCCCGGTCCCGATCGGCACGGTGCCGATCTACCAGGCGCTGGAGAAGGTGAACGGCGTCGCCGAGGACCTGAACTGGGACGTCTTCCGCGACACCCTGATCGAACAGGCCGAGCAGGGCGTGGACTATTTCACCATCCACGC
>DASVNS010000012.1:0-4067 GCA_036383735.1 Phenylobacterium sp.
GGCCGTTCGAACGCCGGACATCGAAGATCACACACGAGGGAGCCGTGGGAAGCGGACGGGAAGACTCCGTCCCGACGCGGGCTGAGGTTTGGACGCCAGGCTGGATGAAGGCGAGGACGGCGCACTGGTCGCCGCGGCGCAGGGCCGCGAGGATGAGCTGGCGGCGCGGGAGGCCGCGTACGAGCAGTTCGTCTGGGACAACCTGAGGCGAAACTACCTCGGCAACTACCTGCACGGCATGCTGGGCATGACGGGCTTCCGGCTCGTCAACGCCCCGACGTTTCTGCCGGCCTATCTGCTGGCGATCTCGGGATCGAACGTGATCGTAGGGCTGGGCCTGGCGCTGCAGCAGCTGGGCGGCGTGATCTCGCCGATCTTCGGCGCCACCCGGATCGAGCACCGCACCAAGGTGATGCCGGCCGCCATCTGGATGGGCAGCCTGGGGCGACTGGCGATCCTCGGCATGGCCCTGGCTGGCTGGTTCCTGTCGGGCCAGCCGCTGGTCTGGGCGCTGCTGTTCTTCATCCTGATGTTCGGCGTGTTCATGGGCGCCCAGCGCGTGGTGTTCAGCCTGCTGATGTCGAAGGTCATCCCGATCAGCCGGCGCGGCCGGTTGCAGGCGTGGCGTAATGCGACGGGCGGCCTGATCGCCGCCGTGCTGGCCTGGGTCGCGGGCAAGTACCTCATCGGCCCGAACCTGTTCGGGAACGGCTACTCCACCACGTTCGTCTTCGCCTTCCTGCTGACCAGCGCCGGACTTTGGGCGCTGCAGCTCCTGCTGAAGGAGCCCGAGCCCCCGACCACGCGGCCGGAGGCGCGGTTCCGCGACCGGCTGCGCGAGTTTCCGGCCCTGATCGCGCAAGACCGGGCTTACGCCTTCTTCCTGCTGGTGCAGATGCTGGCCACTTCGGCGCGGATCGCGACGCCGTTCTACATCCTGTACGTGGGCAAGGTCGTGGGCGCGGACGGGGCCACCCTGGGCTTGCTGTCGTTCGCCTATCTGGGCGCCGACACCGTCTCGAACCTGGTCTGGGGCTACATGGGCGACAGGATGGGCTTCCGATCCGTCCTGGTGATGGCGATCGCCGCGTGGATCGGGGCCACGGTGATGCTCCTCAACCTGCATCAGCCCGGGCTGATCTTCGCAGCCTTCGCGCTGCTCGGCGCGGCGCTGTCGGGCTACATGATGGCGTCCCAGACCATGATCCTGGAGTTCGGCGACCGTGACGACCTGCCGATGCGGATCGCCGTCTCGGCGACGGCGGAGAGCATCACCGCGACCGCCGGTCCGCTGGCGGGCGGACTGGTCGCCGAAGCGTTCGGCTACCACGTCGTCTTCCTGGCTTCGCTGGGGTTCCTGATTGCGGCCCTGGTTCTCCTGGTGCTGGCGGTTCGCGATCCTCGTCGAGTTAGCATTTGACGGGAACCGCATCGTTTGGCGCGCATTTTCCTCCGGGGCTGATCCATCCGATGGCGAGTAGAGTGACAACGAGGGGAGATGAACAAGACCCCGACGCCTGTTCACGTCGATGACGCAGCCACCGGCATAGGCGGCCTGGACGACATCCTGGGCGGTGGGCTGAAGCGCGACCGCGTCTATCTTTTCGAAGGTAGTCCGGGGACCGGCAAGACCACCGCGGCCCTCAGCTTCCTCATGGCCGGCGCGGCCGCCGGCGAAAAGGTTCTGTACGTCACGCTTTCCGAAACCGAGGTCGAGCTGCGCGACACCGCAGCGTCGCACGGCTGGACGCTGGACGGCGTCGAGGTGTTCGAACTTGCGCCGCCCGAGAACCTTCTGGATGAAGCACAACAACAGAGCCTGCTCTATTCCTCCGACCTCGAACTTGGTGAGACGACCCGGCTGATCCTCGACGCCGTCGAGCGCAACAGGCCCAGCCGGGTGGTGATCGACAGCCTGTCGGAGATTCGCCTGCTGGCGCAGGGGTCGCTCCGCTACCGGCGCCAGGTCCTGTCGCTGAAGCACTATTTCGCGACGCACGGCGCCACCGTCGTACTGCTCGACGACCTCACGGCCGAGATCGCCGACAAGACGGTTCACAGTGTCGCCCACGGCGTGATCCGCCTGGAAGAGTTGTCGCCGGAGTACGGCGCCGAGCGACGGCGGATCCGGGTCACCAAATACCGCGGGCGCAAGTTCCGCGGCGGCTTCCACGATTTCACGATCAAGACAGGCGGCCTGGAGGTCTATCCACGCCTCGTCTCGGGCGAGCACCGAACCAGCTTCGGCCGCTCGCCGCTTCCAAGCGGCGTCCCGGGCCTGGACAACCTGCTGGGCGGCGGCCTCGAGCGTGGCACCGCGTGCCTGATCCTCGGTCCCGCCGGCGCCGGCAAGTCATTGCTTGCGCTGCAATTCGCCCTTGCCGCGATCGAGCGTGGAGAGAAGGTCGCCCTCTTCGTGTTCGACGAGGAATTGGGCCTGCTGTTTGAACGCACGCGCGCGTTCGGCTTCCAGCTCGAGGCGTTGCGCGAAAAAGGCGACATCCTGATCGAGCAGGTGGATGCGGCCGAGCTGTCACCTGGAGAGTTCACGGCCCGGGTGCGCCAAAGCGTCGAGCGCTCCGGCGCCAGGACCGTGATCGTAGACAGCCTCAACGGCTATCAGGCCGCAATGCCTCAGGAGCACTATCTGCTTCTGCATATCCACGAGTTGTTCCAGTTCCTGAACCGGCAAGGCGCGACGACGTTCCTGACCGTCGCCCAGCACGGTCTGGTGGGCGAAATGAAGTCGCCGGTGGACGTCACCTATTTGGCGGACACCGTCCTCTTGCTTCGCTACTTCGAAGCCATAGGTCAGGTTCGTCGCGCCATCTCCGTGGTCAAGAAGCGCGCCGGGATGCACGAGCGCACCATCCGGGAATACGACATCGATCGGGGCGGTATCCGACTTGGAGAACCGTTGACGCAGTTCCAGGGAGTCCTGCGCGGGACCCCGGATTTCGTGGGCGATCGCGCCAGCCTTCTGAATGGGTCCCCGGAATGAGAGAGGCTGCAGTATCGGGTTCGGAACGCGTCTTGATCCTCACCCCCTTCGGCCGCGATGCGTTCGTCGCCGCCGCGGTGTTGCGGGAGGCGGGATTGGAGGCCGCGATCTGCGTCGATCTCCACGCCGTCCGCCACGAATGCGAGGCGGGCGCAGCCGTCGCGCTGATCGTGGAGGAAGTGCTGCAAGAGGACGACTACGCGCCGCTCGCCCACTGGATCGACGCGCAGCCGCCCTGGTCGGACTTTCCGATCGTCGTACTGGCCCGCCGGGGCGGCGGGCTGGAGCGCAACCCCGCGGCGGAACGATACAGCCGCGCCCTCGGCAACGTCAGCTATCTGGAGCGGCCGTTTCACCCGACCACCCTGCTCAGCATGGTGCAGACGGCGCTCCGGGGGCGCAGGCGCCAGTACGAAGCCCGCGAACGACTGGAAACGCTGCGCGCCGCCATTCATCGCCAGCAGCTGGACCAGAGCCACCTGCGGTTGTTGATCAACGAACTGAACCACCGCGTGAAGAACACCCTGGCGACCGTACAGTCGATCGTCACCCAGACCTTGCGGAGCGGCGGCGCGCCGCTCTCCACGCGGGACACGCTGACGGCTCGCATCGTGGCGCTCAGCAAGGCCCACGACGTGCTGACCAACGAGCAGTGGTCGGGCGCCAATCTGGGCGAGATCGTCGCCCAGGCGGTCCAACCGTTCCGCCTGGGCCTCGGCGAGGAACGCATCGTCATCGGAGGCCCCAAGGTGCGCCTCGAGCCCAAGACGGCGATCGCCATCGCCTTGGCGCTGCATGAGCTGGCGACCAACGCCGTGAAGTATGGCGCGCTCTCCACGTCCGAGGGACGCGTCGATTTTACCTGGGACCTGTCGAAGGGGCGCGGCCCTCGCGAACTGACGGCGACCTGGCGGGAGGTCGAAGGGCCCCGCGTCAGCCCGCCCGGCCGCGGGGGGTTCGGCACCCGGCTGATCGAGCGGGGCCTCGCAGCCGACCTCAACGGCGAAGTCCGCATCGCCTATCCCGCAGACGGCGTCGTCTGCACGATCCGCGCACGCCTGAAGCA
>DASVNS010000013.1:0-3054 GCA_036383735.1 Phenylobacterium sp.
GCAGGCCCGCCTGATGAGCCAGGCGCTGCGCAAGCTGACGGCCTCGATCTCCAAGGCCAAGACCCTGGTGATCTTCATCAACCAGATCCGCATGAAGATCGGGGTGATGTACGGGTCGCCGGAGACGACCACCGGCGGCAATGCGCTGAAGTTCTACGCCTCGGTGCGCCTGGACATCCGCCGCACCGGCTCGGTGAAGCTGCGCGACGAGATCGTCGGCAACAACGTCCGGGTGAAGGTGGTCAAGAACAAGATCGCTCCGCCGTTCCGCGAGGTCGAGTTCGACATCATGTACGGCGAAGGCATCTCCAAGCTGGGCGAGATCATCGACCTGGGCGTGAAGGCCGGCGTGGTCGAGAAGTCCGGCTCCTGGTTCTCCTGGAACAGCCAGCGCATCGGCCAGGGCCGCGACAATGTCCGCGAATTCCTCAAGCAGAACCCCGACATCGCCGCCCAGATCGAGAAACAGGTCCGCGGCGCCAAGGACGTGGTCGAGGAACAGCTGCTGGTCGGCCCCACCGCCGGCGAAACCGACGACGAGGACGGCTCCCTCTAAGGGCGCCGCCGGCTCCCGCCCCGGGGCGGACCTCCTCCGCCAACCCGGGTCCGTCCCGACGCGCCACCCGACGCGGGGGCCCGCCGGTGATCCTGAAGAGGCTCGACGCTCGGAGCGCGTGCTCCGGGCGTCCTTTGCGTTGAGGACCCGACGGGGAGACGCCGAACACGCTTCCTTGAACTTGGCGTATAGCGACCGCTCGGGACTGACTTCGATGGAAGCCTCTAATTGTCTATGGCTCCTCCGGCTCATATAGGGGTGCGATATCCGACCAAAGGCCGCCCGGCGGGCCAGCGGTTTTGACACCTTCCGCTGCTGTCTCTTCCCAATGCACACGCCATGCGAAGGCGAGCGGTTCGATACGGTAGGGGTGGTCATAGAGGGCATCGACCGAAATGCCGCATTCCTGAGCGACATGTTCATCCCCGCGCCGGTCGTAGGCGTCTTCAAGCTGTCGGCTGCTCATTGGGGCTTCCCGCTGCTGACAGCGAAAACATAGTGGGTGACCGATCCGTATTCAAGTATTTGAAAAATTTATGATATTTTCAACAACCGAGTGAATCCGCGTCACCAAAAGGTTGAGCTTTCTGCGTTTGTTAAAACGCATCTCTCCATGAACGGCGGATGCCTCGGCAGCGAGGCCGCACTCAGCGGGCCGTGCCCCCGTCGAACCGCGCACCGTCGCGCCGAAAAGCGCATTGAGATCGGCGATTGGCGGCGTGGGGCGCAGGAGCGGGCGATGGATGCGGGTGAAGCGGATATAATCTGCCTCGCCGGGGCTAAAATGCTCCATCGACAAGGAGGATTTCTGCCGCGTAAAAGCCTCGCCGGCTCCGAGCCTTAGGTTCGGGCCCTGCTGTCTGCCCTGGAACTGAGACAATGACGATGCGCCCGCCCGAGCGGCAAGGACTTTACGATCCCCGGAACGAGCACGACGCGTGCGGCGTGGGCTTCGTCGCGAATATCAAAGGGCGCAAGTCGCACGAGGTGGTTCAGTCCGGCCTCAAGATCCTCATGAACATCGACCACCGCGGCGCGGTGGGCGCCGACCCGCTTGTGGGCGACGGCGCCGGTTGCCTGATCCAGATCCCGGACCGTCTCTATCGCGACTGGGCCGACGAGGCGGGCGTCGAGCTGCCGGTCGCGGGCGAATACGCCGTGGCCATGTGCTTCCTGCCGCAGGACGCCCTGGCGCGCGCGGCGGCGATGGAGCAGTTCGAGCACTTCCTGAAGGTCGAGAAGCAGCCGCTGCTGGGCTGGCGCGACGTGCCGGTGGAAACCAGCGGCCTGGGCGACGCCGTGCGCGCGTCGATGCCCGTCGTGCGGCAGGCCTTTGTCGGCCGCGGTCCGAACGTGAAGGATCAGGACGCCCACGAGCGCAAGCTGCTGGCCGTGCGCAAGCAGTTCCACAATCCGCTGGCCGAGCTGGCCGCCAAGCGCGGGATCCCGGAACTGACGGAGGTCTATCTCCCGTCGTTCTCGACCCGCACCGTGGTCTACAAGGGCCTGTTGCTGGCCGACCAGGTGGGCAGCTTCTACAAGGACCTGCAGGACGAGCGCTGCACGTCGGCGCTGGCCATGGTCCACCAGCGGTTCTCGACCAATACCTTCCCATCCTGGAAGCTGGCGCACCCCTATCGGTTCATCGCCCACAACGGCGAGATCAACACGGTGCGCGGCAACGTGAACTGGATGAACGCCCGCCGGCGCACGCTGGAGAGCGAGCTGCTGGGGCCGGACCTCAACAAGATGTGGCCGCTGATCCCGCACGGGCAGTCGGACACCGCCTGCCTGGACAACGCGCTGGAGCTGCTGGTCGCCGGGGGCATCCCGCTGGTCCAGGCCATGATGATGCTGATCCCGGAAGCCTGGGCCGGCAATCCGCTGATGGATGCCAAGCGCAAGGCCTTCTACGAGTATCACGCCGCGCTGATGGAGCCGTGGGACGGTCCCGCCGCCGTGGCCTTCACCGACGGGCGCCAGATCGGCGCCACCCTGGACCGCAACGGCCTGCGCCCCGCGCGCTTCATCATCACCGACGACGACCATGTGATCATGGCCTCCGAGGTCGGCGTGCTGGACGTGCCGGACGAACGGATCGTGCGCAAGTGGCGCCTCCAGCCCGGCAAGATGCTGCTCATCGACATGGAAGAGGGCCGCATCATCGAGGACGAGGAGATCAAGCGCACCCTCGCCGAGGCCGAGCCCTACGAAGAGTGGCTGGCCGAGACGCAGTTCAAGCTGGAGGAACTCTCGCTCGACGGCGTCGCCGCGGCGCCGGCGCCCAACGATCCGGGGACCTTGCTCGATCGACAGCAGGCCTTTGGCTACACCCAGGAAGACCTGCAGTTCTTCCTCGAGCCGATGGGCCGCGACGGGGACGACCCGCTGGGCTCGATGGGGCACGACACGCCGATCGCCGTGCTCTCGGCGCGGCCGAAGCTGCTCTACGAGTACTTCAAGCAGAACTTCGCCCAGGTCACCAACCCGCCGATCGA
>DASVNS010000014.1:0-15019 GCA_036383735.1 Phenylobacterium sp.
CAAGTGGCCGATTTCGCGCAAGTTACAGGCTAGCTAGGGGACTATTGATGGCCGATGCGATGGTGAAGACGCGGTGGGTCTATGCCTTCGGCGGCGGGTCCGCCGACGGCGACGCCTCGATGAAGAACCTGCTGGGGGGCAAGGGCGCCAACCTGGCGGAGATGTCGTCGCTGGGGCTGCCGGTGCCGCCTGGCTTCACGGTCACGACCGAGGCCTGCACCCACTACTACGGCAACGACCAGGCCTATCCCGCCGGCCTGAAGGACCAGGTGGCCGAGGGGCTGAAGAAGGTCGAGCAGCTGACCGCCAAGCGGTTCGGCGATGCGTCCAATCCGCTGCTGGTCTCGGTGCGCTCGGGCGCGCGGGCGTCGATGCCGGGGATGATGGACACCGTCCTGAACCTGGGCCTCAACGACGAGACCGTGGAGGGGCTGGCCAAGCTCTCGGGCGACCGCCGGTTCGCCTTCGACAGCTATCGCCGCTTTATCCAGATGTATTCGAACGTGGTCCTGGACCTGGACCACCACATGTTCGAGGAGATCCTCGACGACCATAAGGACCGGCTGGACGTCCACGTCGACACCGGCCTCACCGCCGAGGACTGGGAGGCGGTGGTCGCCGACTACAAGCGCGCCGTCCAGGACGAGCGCGGCGAACCGTTCCCGCAGGACCCCAACCAACAGCTTTGGGGCGCCGTGGGCGCCGTGTTCGCCAGCTGGATGAACGACCGGGCGAAGTTCTACCGCCGCATGCACGACATCCCCGAAAGCTGGGGCACCGCTGTGAATATCCAGTCGATGGTGTTCGGCAACATGGGCGACGGCTCGGCCACCGGCGTGGCGTTCACCCGCAACCCCTCGACCGGCGAGAACCGCCTGTACGGCGAGTTCCTGATCAATGCCCAGGGCGAGGATGTGGTCGCCGGCATCCGCACGCCGCAGCCGCTGACCAAGGTGGCCCGGGAGGAGATGGGCGACATCAACCCCTCGATGGAAGAAGCCCTTCCCGAGGTGTTCGCCCAGTTCAAGGAGGCGGTCGGCAAGCTCGAGCGCCACTATCGCGACATGCAGGACATCGAGTTCACGGTCGAACAGGGCCGGCTCTACATGCTGCAGACCCGCAACGGGAAGCGCACCGCCAAGGCGGCGCTGAAGGTCGCGGTGGACCTGGCGAACGAGGGCCTGATCAGCCGGCCCGAGGCGGTGATGCGCGTCGAGCCCGGCTCGCTGGACCAGCTGTTGCACCCGACCATCGATCCCTCCAGCCCTCGCGACGTCGTGGCCACCGGCCTGCCGGCCTCGCCGGGCGCGGCCACCGGCAAGGTGGTGTTCACGGCGGAAGAAGCCGAGAAGCTGGGCGGTTCCGGCGAGGCGGTGATCCTGGTCCGTGAGGAGACTTCGCCCGAGGACATCCGCGGCATGGACGCGGCGCGCGGCATCGTGACCGCCCGCGGCGGCATGACCAGCCACGCCGCGGTGGTGGCGCGCGGCATGGGCCGCCCCTGCGTCTCCGGGGCGGGCGAGATCCATATCGACTCCAAGGCGCGCGAGTTCCGCGCCCGCGGCAAGACGATCCGCGAATACGAGATCATCACCATCGACGGCTCGACCGGCGAGGTGCTGAAGGGCGCGGTGAAGATGGTCGAGCCCGAGCTGTCGGGCGACTTCGCCGCCCTCATGCTATGGGCCGACGAGTTCCGCCGGCTGAAGGTGCGCGCCAACGCCGAGACCGCGCTGGACGCCCAGACCGCCCGCCAGTTCGGTGCGGAGGGCATCGGCCTCTGCCGCACCGAGCACATGTTCTTCGATCCCGCGAGGATCGCGGCGGTCCGCGAGATGATCCTGGCCGACGACGTGGCGGGCCGGAAAGCTGCGCTGTCCAAGATCCTGCCCATGCAGCGGCAGGACTTCGTCGAGTTGTTCAAGATCATGGAGGGCCTGCCGGTCACCATCCGGCTGCTCGACCCGCCGCTGCACGAGTTCCTGCCGCACACCGAAGAGGACGTGCAGGCGGTGGCCGAGGCCACGGGCCTCGACGCCGCCAAGCTGCTGCGCCGCGCGCAGGAGATGCACGAGGTGAACCCCATGCTGGGCCACCGCGGTTGCCGGCTGGGCGTATCCTACCCTGAGATCTACGAGATGCAGGTCCGTGCGATCCTGGAGGCCGCCTGCGAGGTGGCCGCCGAGGGCCGCCCGGCCCCGATCCCCGAGATCATGCACCCGCTGGTCGCCAAGGGCGAGGAGATGAAGTTCCTCCGACAGCTGACGGACCGCACGGCGAAGGAAGTCATCGCGGAGAAGGGTCGCGAGATCGAATATATGGTCGGCACGATGGTCGAGTTGCCGCGCGCCGCGATCCGGGCCGGCGACCTGGCTGAATACGCCGAGTTCTTCTCGTTCGGCACCAATGACCTGACCCAGACGACCTTCGGCATCAGCCGCGACGACTCCGGCCGGTTCCTGAACGCCTATATCGACAAGGGCATCTTCGAGAGGGACCCCTTCGTCACCCTCGACCAGGAGGGCGTCGGCGACCTGATCAAGATCGCGACCGAGCGCGGCCGCGCCGCCCGCCCGGACGTCAAGCTTGGCATCTGCGGCGAGCATGGGGGCGATCCCGCCTCGATCCAGTTCTGCGAGAGCGTCGGCCTGGACTATGTCAGCTGCTCGCCCTACCGGGTGCCGATCGCCCGATTGGCCGCCGCCCAGGCCGCCATCGGCGAACGCGAAAAGGATCGCTGACCTCTGAGGACGTATCCCGTTTCCCGCCGGAAACGGGAGATTCTCCCGGACGCGGGGCATGCTTCTCCGCGCTTTGATGCTCGGAAAGATTGACTAGTGTGGTTTCACGACCACAGCGAGAATCCGCTCAAGCAGGTATAGGCGGCGTCGTGGCGCAAAGGCCACAGACACCAAGTGAACAAGCCTTTGCCAAAGAACCGTCGGGTCCGGGCCGCGTTTGGCCCCGATACCTCGCGGGGATCTGGGCGGGCTGTCTAGAACGAGTACGGAGTTCTTGCCTCAAATGAAAAAATCTCTCATCGCCACGGCCGCTGTGGCCGCCATCGCCGTTGTTGCTTCCAGCGCTCAGGCCCAGATCGCCACGACGGCGACCGTGCCGACCGGCGTCTACGCCAACGTCCAGGCCGGGATCGCCGACGGCGGCCAGGCCGACCTCGGCGTGATCGGCGCGCGTCTCGGCTACCGGTTCAACAACTTCCTGGGCGTCGAAGGCGAACTCGCCACGGGCCTGAAGAGCGACACCGACACGATCAGCGGCGTCGATGTGAACACCAAGCTGAAGCACTCCGCCGCAGTGTACGGCGTCGGCTTCCTGCCGCTTGGCGCGAACACCGACCTGTTGGCGCGGGTCGGCTACGGCACGACCAAGGTGCGCGCGGAAGCCGCCGGCTTCTCGGCCTCCGATTCCGAGGAGTCCTGGAACTTCGGCGTGGGCGCCCAGCACCACTTCGACGGGGTGAACGGCGTGCGCGTCGACTACACCCGCCAGGAGTTCAACCACGACGCCGGCCACTCCAATGTCTGGAGCCTGGGCTACGCGCGCCGCTTCTAAGCCGACGAAGGCCGCCCGGCTGGTCCGCGTGGACCTGGCCGGGCGGCCTTTTCCTTGACCGGGTGGCCCCCCACGCCCACGTTTCCGCACGCACGGTGGGAGACGCCGCGATGGACCACGCCTTTTTCGTTCAGCTCGCCCTGTCGATGGCGGCGGTGGGCGTGTTGGTCGCCCTGGCGGCCTGGGCCAACATCGCCAAGCCCAGCAGCCCGCTGGACGAGCGCCGGGCACGAGACCTGCTCGCCTACGAATTCCCCGGCCGGAGCCTCGACGCCATCTGGGTGGCGTCGGACGGGGCAGGGGCGCTCGCCAAGTCGGGCGGATTGGCCCTGGTGATCTGCCAGGCCGGCGACGGGTTCGCCGCGCGGCAGATCCCATGGGCCCAGGCCATCTCCGCCAGCTTCAGGAACGGAAAGCTCTGCGTCGATCTGGCCGACATCGCCGCGCCGCGCGCGACGCTGTCCCTACCGTCGTGGCCGCCCACGGATCTCGCCGCGTGACGGAGGCCGCGTTCCACCCCGTCACCGTGGCGACGCCCTTCTTCATCGCCTCGATCATCCTGGAGATCGTCCTGGCGCGGCTGGGCAAGGCCGACGCTCACTATGAGACCAAGGACACGGCCGCGTCCCTTGGCATGGGCCTGGGCTCCACCTTGGCCGGCCTGCTGACCGCGGGGATGATCCTGGCGGCCATGACCTGGGTCTACCAGCACCGGCTGTTGACGATCCCGATGACCGCCGCCTGGGCTTGGGCGGCCATCTTCCTGCTGGAGGATCTGACCTACTACGTCTTCCACCGGATCAGCCACGAGCGAAGGTTCTGGTGGGCCGCGCACGTCAACCACCACTCATCGCAGCACTACAACCTGTCGACGGCGTTGCGGCAGACCTGGACGGGCGGCTTGGCGGGCGCCTGGGTGCTCTGGCTGCCACTGGCGTGGCTGGGCTTTCCGCCCGCGATGATCGCCATCCAGCAGGGGCTCAGCCTCGTCTACCAGTATTGGATCCACACCGAGGCGATCCGGAAACTGCCGCGCTGGTTCGAAGCGGTCTTCAACACGCCGTCGCACCACCGGGTGCATCACGCGCGAAACGCCGTGTACCTGGACCGCAACTACGCCGGCATCCTGATCGTCTGGGACCGGATGTTCGGCACTTTCCAACCCGAGCTGGACGAGGAACCCTGCCGCTATGGCCTGGTGAAGAACATGGCCACCTTCAACATCCTGCGCGTGGCGTTCCACGAATGGGCGGGCATCGTCCAGGACGTCGCGCGGCGACCGCGCCACGCTCTCGGCTACGTCTTCGGCCCGCCGGGCTGGAGCCACGACGGCAGCCGCGAGACCAGCGCGATGATCAAGGCTCGGGCCGGGAGCGAGCCGGCGGATGTCGAGGCGGGCGGCCTTACGCCTAATCCCGCAGCAGGGGCAGGCTGAGCCCCGACACCGGCCGCGCGCCGAGGATCTCGCGGCGGAAGCGGAACAACTCGGCCGGCCGGCCCCCGGTCTCCGCGTCGAGGCGTCCCAGGCCTTCGACCAACTGGTCCCGTTCCAGGGCGCGGCGGAAGTTCTGCTTGTGCAGGGGTACGCCGGCGATGGCCTCCACCGTCCGCTGCAGCGCCGACAGGGTGAAGGCGTCGGGCATCAGCTCGAAGACGACGGGCCGGTATTTCAGCTTGCCGCGCAGACGCCCGAGCGCCGTGGCGAGGATGCGGCGGTGGTCCGAGATCATCGGCTCGCCCAGGGCGGCCATCAGCGTCTCGGCTCGAATCGGCGCCGCCTCGCTGCGGTCACGCGCAGCCTCCGGCGCGAGGCCGGCTTCATAGAGCAGCTCGTAGCGCTCCAGAACGCGCTCCTCGTTCCACGGGGCGCCGTCCAGGGCGAACAGCAACCGGGCGCGGGCGAGCTTCTGTCCGTCGGTCCCAGCCCAGGCGCGCAGCGCCGTCTCGACCGTCTCGAACGCCCCGGGCCGGCCGGCCCGCCAGTCCTCCCACGGGAAGATCCGCGACCATGGCCGCCACTCGCTGCCGGCGAAATGGGTGTCCACGGCGGCAGGGGCCAGGGCGAGGTATCCCACCGAGATCACCCGCGCCGCCGTGCTGCCGCCGCCCAGGTCGGCGAGCGGCGCGTCGCGACCCATGTCGCCGAAGGTGTAGAGCTGCTCCACATAGCCGAGGTCGAAGCGGGTCTGTTCCGTCACGAAGGCCCTGAGCGCGAGTTCGAAGGTCCGGTGGCCGCCGGGATCGAAGGGGCCGAACGGCAGGCTGAGCTCGCGAGGCCCCCCCTTCTGGCGCACCGTGAGGACCACGGCTTCGCTGTTCTTGATGGCCACCACCACCGCCGACAGGCCAATGACGAGCGAGCTGCTCATTCGGTGTCGAAGGCCTGGGCGTGAGCCGTGTAGCCGGCGGCCTCGGACAACACCTCGAAGCGTCGGACGTAATGCGCCTGGGCCTCGAACGGCGGTTGCGGCTCGATCTTCAGCGTGTAGCCGGCCGGCGGGGAGCCGAAGAAGTCGAGGCTTTCGGCGTGACTGAAGCCAGCGAGCTGGGTGGCTTCAAAGAAGGCGCAGGCGCGATCGGCCTGCTTGATCAGCTTCCTGATTGCGGGCGGGGTTTTGGCCGGCAGGCTGAAGCGGGTGTGGATGGCGTTCTCCAGGCGCTCCTCGAAGAGCTTGTAGTCGACGCCCAGCGCCGCCTTGAACGGGCTGATCATGTCGCCGATCACATACTCGGACGCGTCGTGCAGCAGCGCCGCCAACCGCCATCGCGGTTGGATATCGGGCTGGATGTGGGCGACGATCTCCTCGACCACCACCGAGTGCTGCGCGACCGAGAAGGCGTGCTCGCCGATGGTCTGGCCGTTCCAACGCGCAACCCGGGCGAGGCCGTGGGCGATGTCCTCGATCTCGATATCCATGGGCGACGGGTCGAGCAGGTCCAGCCGGCGGCCCGAGAGCATCCGTTGCCAGGCCCGGGGCGGCTCCTTCACGTGACGCGGCCCATTCCCCACCGGTGATTTCCTCCCACTGTCGAGGTCGTGAACTGGCCTAGCGACTGATAAAGATCAATCCGCGACGGTTGAGTATAGAGTTCATGGGGCATGAAGAGGATGCACACATGAGTTGGGCCCGTATCATGGCGCCGCTTTCTGGCGGCCAAGGCGATGTGGCCGCGGTCACCGCAGCCGCGATACTCGCCGAGCCCTTCGGGGCGGAACTTGCCTGTGTCTACACCCCGGCCGACGTCGCCGACGTGATGCCCTGGATGGGCGAGGGGTTCCTGGGCGGCGTGCAGACGACGGCGCTGGAATCCCTGAAGGAAGCGACCGCGGCCGGCGAGGCCAACGCGCGCAAGGCGGTCGCTGGCCTGACCTATGCCAAGAGCCAGTTCGTCTCGTTGCAGACGCCCGTGTGGGCTGGGCTGTCGGCGGAGAGCCGCCTGTCCGATGTCGTGGTGTTCACCAACGAGCCGGCGCGCGGGCGCGGTCCGTTGGCCGAGGCGTTCCAACAGATGGTGGCGGACGAACAGAGGCCCGTGCTGATCGCACGCACCGGCCTCAAGATCGGCGGTACGGTCGCGGTGGCCTGGGATGGCGGGAAGGAAGCCTCTCGCGCCGCCCGCTTGGCCACGCCGCTCCTGGAGAAGGCCTCGAACGTGGTGATTATCGCAGCGCCGAAGGCCAGTTCCAGGACCTTCGATCCCGCCCGGCTGCAGAGCTACTATGCGGCGCGCGGCGTTCGCTCCGAAGTGCGAGTGCTGACGGACGCCGGCGACGCGGCGCCGGCCATCCTGCACGCCACGGCGGCGGCCGGGGCGGATATCCTGGTGGCGGGCGCCTTCGGCCATCCGCGGCTGCAGGAGTTCATCTTCGGTGGCACCACGCGGACGCTGTTGAACTCAGACAGCCCCAGCTT
Source organism: Phenylobacterium sp. (assembly GCA_036383735.1). Classification (GTDB taxonomy): domain Bacteria; phylum Pseudomonadota; class Alphaproteobacteria; order Caulobacterales; family Caulobacteraceae; genus Phenylobacterium. Next base: position 7,488 of record DASVNS010000014.1, read on the forward strand.
GTTTCTCTCCCACTAGGGTTCATATCTGATCTGCCAGGAGGTGCTTTCATGTCCCTGTCGCGCATCGTGATGCGGCTCGCCCGCAACCCCGGGACCGAGTTCGCCGGCGGCGACGACCATCGCGGCTATTCGCTGACGGCGCCGCTGACGCCGGAAGGCATGCTCGACGAGGCTGCCTACGGCAAGGCGCGAGACGCCTGCACGGTTCGCCGGTTCGCACCGGACGAGGATCCCCTCGACGGCCGGCTGGCGCGCAAGGGCCAGCGCTGGTTCTTCGACTATGACGAGGAGGATGAAGCCGATGACGAACCGGTCCATCGGCTGGGCCAGCACCGGTTCGCCGTGGGGGAATATGTCACCGTCACCGACGAGGACGGCCGGCCGCTGACCTACAAGGTCGTCGAGGTGCAGCCGGCGGCGTGACCGGCCTCAGCCTTCGTGCTTCATCCGCTCCTGGCGGGCGGTCTCCAGCGCGTTGGGTTCGAGCGTCCCGAACGAGCCTGTCTGCACCGGACCGGCCGGCTCGTAGACGCCCAGGGTCACGCCCGTGGACGACACGGCCGACCGGGTCAGCTTCAGGCCTATGGGCGCCGCGCCGGCGTCGAACAGGCGCTTGCCGCGGCCCAGGATCACCGGGAACGTCATAAGCCGGAACTGGTCGATCAGGCCCTCCGCCAGCAGGGTCTGCAGCAGATTGCCGCTGCCCTGGGTGAGCAGGGTGGGGCCGTCCTGCTGCTTCAGCCGGGCCACGTCGGCGGCGGCGTCGGTCAGCGCCACCGAATTCTCCCAGGTGAGCGGCGCGGCCGAGCGCGTGGCGACGTACTTGGTCGCGCGGTTGAACGGCTCGGCGATCGGATTGTCCGCGGGCATGAAAGGCCAATAGGCCGCGAAGATCTCGTAGGTCTTGCGCCCGAGCAGCAGGTCGAACGGGTCGGCGAACATGCCGCCCACCCATTCCCCGGTCGCCTCGTCCGAGTAGGGCGCGATCCAGCCGCCCAGGTCGAAGCCGCCGGTGGGATCTTCCGAGGGTCCGCCGGGAGCCTGCATCACGCCGTCCAGGCTCACGAAGGCGGCGGCGACGATCTTTCTCATCCTGCTGCTCCAATCTCAGGTTCTGCAGCAAGGACGGGCCGGCGCAACGGATTCATCGAAAAGGGCTCCGTCCGTGCCTTGAAAAGGTGGTCGGAGCCCTTCGAAAAGGCGAGTGAATTCGCCGTAAGGCCGAAGCCTCGGTGTTACTGCTGACCCGGACGCGCCGCGCCTTCGCGGCGGGCCAGGAACGCCAGCCGCTCGAACAGATGTACGTCCTGCTCGTTTTTCAGCAGGGCGCCGTGGAGCGGCGGGATCAGCTTGGTGGGATCCTTCTCGGCCAGCGTGTCGTCGTCGATGTCTTCGACCATCAGCAGCTTCAGCCAGTCCAGTAACTCGGACGTCGAGGGCTTCTTCTTCAGGCCGGGGACCTTGCGCATGTCGTAGAAGATGCGCAGCGCCTCGGCGACCAGCTTGGCCTTGATCCCCGGATAATGGACATCGACGATTTCCTGCATCGTCTCGCTGTCGGGGAAGCGGATGTAGTGGAAGAAGCAGCGACGCAGGAAGGCGTCCGGCAGCTCCTTTTCGTTGTTGGAGGTGATGATCACGATCGGGCGGACGGCCGCCCTGATCGTCTCGTTGGTCTCGTAGACGTAGAATTCCATGCGATCGAGCTCCTGCAGGAGGTCGTTCGGGAACTCGATGTCGGCCTTGTCGATCTCGTCGATCAGCAGAACCGGGCGGCCGCCGTGTTCGAAGGCCTCCCAGAGCTTGCCCTTCTTGATATAGTTCTTGACGTCCTTGACCCGCTCGTCGCCGAGCTGGCTGTCGCGCAGCCGGGTCACCGCGTCATATTCGTAGAGGCCCATCGTGGCCTTGGTCGTCGATTTGACGTGCCAGGTGATCAGCTCGGAGCCGAGCGCCTTGGCGATTTCATAGGCCAGCACCGTCTTGCCGGTGCCGGGCTCGCCCTTGATCAGGAGCGGGCGCTCCAGGGCGATGGCGGCGTTCACGGCCACCTTAAGGTCTTCGGTCGCGACGTAGTTGTCGGTCCCCTCGAAACGCTGACGGCTCATCTAGGCTCCCCGCGCGGGCGCCAAGCCCACGTTCGAACAGTTGTTTGTCTGCGCCAGACTATAGGCCTGGACCGGATGTTCAAGCGGGATCGGTTCCATAGACGCCGACAAGCCATTGCCGGTGAAGGAGACGCGGCCTAGTCCTTGGCCCGACAAGCGCGCTCTTTCGAGGTCATCGGATTGAACCTTGCGATCCTTCAGGCGCGGATGACGTCCAGCCGGCTGCCCGGCAAGGTGATGGCCCCCGTCCTCGGCGAACCGATGATCGGCCGCCAGCTCGAGCGGCTGGGCCGCTCCGCGCGGATCGGTCGCATCGTGGTGGCCACCAGCACCGATCCATCGGACGACCCGTTGGCCGACTATGTGCAGGAATTGGGTCATCTGGTGTTCCGCGGCGCGCTGGCCGACGTGCTGGACCGTTTTGCCGGGGCGATGGCGCTCGTACCGGAAGCCGACACCATCGTGCGCCTGACCGCGGATTGCCCGTTGGCCGACTGGACGGTGATCGACGCGACCATCGACTGCTACCGCGAGGCCGGAGCCGACTACGCCAGCAACACGCCGGCGCGGCGCACATATGCTCACGGCCTGGATACCGAGGTGATGCGCCGGGCGGCGCTGGAGCGCGCCTGCCGCGAGGCCGCCGATCCCTATGAGCGAGAGCACGTGACCCCGTTCATCTATCGCCGGCCTGACCAGTTCCGGCTGGCCTACCTCTCGCAGCCGGTGTCGCAAGCGCATCTGCGATGGACGGTGGATGTGCCGGACGATCTCGCCTTCGTGCGGGAGGTGTACCAGCGGCTCTACCCGCGCAATCCCGCCTTCACGAGCGCCGACGTCGCCGCGCTGGAGACGAACAGCTCAGGAGCCGTGGCATGAGCGCGCCGAAGATCGAACTGCGCCCCGTCGAAACCGCCGACAAGGCTCAACTGCGCGCCTGGCGAAACCTGCCCGAGATCTCAGCCTGGATGTACAGCGACCACGAGATCTCGGAAGCAGAGCACGAGCACTGGTTCGGCGCCGCCCTAGTCGACCCGGGACGCTTCTATTGGATCATCGAGCTGGATGGCCGCCCGGTCGGCCTGGCCAACCTCTACGACATCGCGCCGGCGCACCGGAAATGCTCGTGGGCCTATTACCTGGCCGACCCGGCGACGCGCGGGAAGGGGGTCGGTGCGTTCGTGGAATTCAGGATCATCGAGCACGTGTTCGTCGACCATGGCCTGAACAAGCTGTGTTGCGAGGTGCTGATCGGCAACGAGGCGGTCTGGAAGCTGCACGAATCGTTCGGCTTCCAACGGGAGGCGCTATTGCGCCAGCACGTCTGGAAGAACGGCGAGCCGCTGGATGTGGTCGGGCTGGGCCTGCTGGCCGACGACTGGACGCAGGTGCGACCGAAGAGCCTTGCCCGCCTGCGCGAGAAGGGCTTCGACCTCTCTTAGCTCCGCGCTTTACCGTCGGGGTCGGCGTAGCCAAGATCCTCGAGGTCGGCGTCGTCGATGTTCCTGGCCTCGAAGTTGGTGAAGTCGTCCTCGCCACCCTCGACCGAAAAGGCATCGGCGATCTCCTCCAGGCCATCGATGTCGGACGGGGCGATCCGTCCGTCGTCGAACGCATCTTCCGGGCCTTGCCCGTCGAGGTCGTCCTCGCGTTCCGCGGTCGCGGCGCGATAGTCGAGTTCGTCGTCCTCTTCGAAGTCGCCGTCGTCCATGACCTCAGGGTCGAACTCGGCGGCATCGAGAGCCCGCGCCTCGTCCTCATCGCGATCGCCGACCAGCTGGGTCAGGTCTTCGACGTCGGGAAGTTCCTCGAAGGTGCGCTCCTCGCCCAGGCTCGATCCATCATCGTCCAGCAGGGCGTCGAAGGCTTCCGCGCCTTCCTGACCGTCGAGGTCGGGGGATTCGGACATCTCGGGACTCCTCGCGTCTTGCGCTCCGTCCGGCGCTTGCGCGATCAATCCTTCAGGCGGGGTCGGCGTTCCGCGGCGAACGCCTCGAGCGCCTCGCCCATGGTTTCCATCACCGGCGTCCAGTTGCCGAACGACGGCGTCGTGAACGTGCGAACCTGCGGATACCAGGGGTAGCGGTCGGTTCCGAGCCGGGTCCAGGCGCCGGGCGCCGAGACCAGCCAGGTGGGCGCGCCGCTGGCGGCGGCCAGGTTGAGGGTCGCGTTCGAGAAGCCGACCACCAGGTCCATGGCGGCGCAGAGCGCGGCCACGTCGTCCAGATCCTGCTTGAGGTCGATGCCCGGCGGCGTCCAGATCCGCACGCCGTAGTCGCGTTCCGCCTGGGCGATCTCTTCCGAGCAGTCGCCGTACTGCAGATTGACCAGCGTGACCCCCCTGGCCTTCAGCACCGGCGCCCAGTCGGCGAAGGGCGAGAAGAAGCGGCTGCGCGCGCCGTTCTGGATATTGCTCTTCCAAAGCAGGCCCACCTTCACGCCTGCCGGCGCCTTGCCCAACTCGCGGCGCCAATGGGCCACGCGGTCGGGGTCGGGGACCATGAAGCCGACCCGGTCGGGAAAGGCGTCGGCCGAGCGGCGGAATGTGCGCAGCAGGGAGCCCACCGGCGCCCAGAGGCCGTAGTCCTTGAAGTCCTCGACGAAAGGCAGGGTGCGGTAGGTATGGCCCGTCTTCAGATAGGTGGCGTGAGGCCCCACGGCGGCGGCGGGGAAGCTGCGCTGGAACAGCGGGACCAGCCGCGGCTCCACGGCGATGGTCAGCCGGCCTTTCGGGCCCAGCGCTTCGATCACGTCGGGCAGCAGGTTGGCGAACAGGACCTCGTCGCCCAGCCCCTGCTCGCCCACCACCAGCAAGGACTTGCCCTCCAGGTGGGCGCCCGGCGCCCACGGCGCCACGTCGATGAGGAAGTGGGTCACGTCCGGATGCGCGGGATCCAGGCGCGATTCGTAGGCGTCCCAGCCTTCGCCGATGCGGCCTAGCGCGATCAGGATGGTCGACAGCGAGAGCCGCATCATCTGCCGCTCGTCGTCGGTGATGACCTGGGTCAGCGCGTCCTCGCACAGAGTGAGCGCCTCTTCCGCGTCGCCCTGAGACAGGCGGGCGTTGCCGAGATTGTAGAGGGCCTTCCCGAAATTCCCGTCCAGTCGGACCGCTTCGCGGAAGAAGACCTCGGCGTTCCGGTAGTCGCCCTGTTCCGCCATCACCGTGCCCATGGTGTTCCACAGCATCGGCGCCTGGGGGTTGGCGACGATGGCCGGGCGCAGGACCTCGATGGCTGCGTCGTAGGCCAGCCGGTCGCGAAGCACACAGGCCAGGTTGTTGCAGCCCTCGTGGTGACCGGGGAAGCGCGCGAGGAAGTGGCGGAAGAATTTCTCCGCGTGCTCCTTCATGTCGAGGCGATAGGCCAGGCGGCCCAGGTCGTTGGCCACCTCGGCGTGGTCCGGCAGCAGCCGCAACGCCGTCTCATAAGCGGTGATCGCCGAACCGAAGTCGCCCGCCCGTTCGCGGCTGATCGCGAGCAGGTACCAGCCGAACCCGTTCGTCTCGTCCTTGTGCAGCGCCTTGAGGGCCCATTCCGCGCCCTCCTGGTGCTTTTCGGCGTTCAGCGCCGCGACCGCTCGGTCCAGCAGCGGCTTGGCGGCCAGAGCCCGCAGCTCGCTCATCGCCTGGGTCAGGCGAGACAAGGCTTCGCGCGAGCCTGCCTCGCCCATCGTTCCGCCGACCATCCTGGCCGCGCCGGCGGCCGGGCGCGCGACGCCCTCAAGAGCGAGGGCGGACACGGCGCTGGGCGGGGCCTTCGACGGCATCGGGCACGGACTCCGGAGAACGGTCCGCATCTAGGCCAATCATGCTTAATTCCCGCTTAAGACTTGCCGTGAAGCTGGCCGGCAATGTGGCGTTAACGCGTCATGCGTAAGCGTGGGATGCGTTCGGACCAAAGGGGGGCGAATATGGTTCATTCGAATCGCTTCGCCGATTCGCGGGCTCCGAACACAGGGGGCGGGACTTGCCGCTAAAGCTGTCACTGAGGCCTGGAGAGAAATTCGTCCTGAACGGCGCCGTCGTTCAGAACGGCGATCGCCGGGCCGTGCTCGTCCTCCAGAACAAGGCTTCCGTCCTTCGCGAGAAGGACATCATGCAGCCCGAGGACGTCCAGACGCCCGCGCGTCGGATCTATTTCCCGGTGATGATGATGTACCTCGACGAGGCCGGGGCCGAACGCCACTACGACGAATTCGTGCGCAGGCTGACCGAGTTCATGGGGGTCATCCAGAACCCCGGAATCCTCGCCGACTGCGTGAACATCTCCAAGCACTGCATGGCGCGCGAGTACTACAAGGCGCTGATGCTCTGCCGGAAACTCATCGAGTACGAAGACGAAAGGCTGGGCAATGTCGCTTCAGGCATATCAACAGGCGGCGACGCGGGCTGAAAATCCGCGCGACACGGAATACCGCCTGTTTGCGCAGGTGACCCGCGCGCTGATGGAGGCCGCCACGCTCGATCGAACCGAGGTGGCCAGGCGCGTGGACGCGCTCGATTGGAACCGGCGGATGTGGTCGACCCTGGGCGCCGATTGCGCGAGCCCCCAAAACGGCCTGCCGGCGCCGCTGCGCGCCTCGTTCATTTCGCTCAGCATCTGGGTGAGCAAGCACACGACCCTGGTGATCCGGAACCAGGAAGAGATCGAGCCCCTGATCGAGATCAACCGCATGATCATGCAGGGTCTCGCGAGCCAGGGGACCCAGGCCGCAGCCTGAGGCCGACGTCTTTGCTATTCTGAGAAGGCCGCGGCGACCCCGCGGCTTTTCGTTTTTCTGGCGACTGGGCAAGACCTGCAGGGCGGCAGAAATAGCTAACGGCGACGTCGGAATCGCCGCACGGCGTTCCGCCAAATAATAAACTAAAGCAATAGATTAGACCCGACGGCGGCGTGGTTAATTTGGCGCGCGGATTGCGTGGGTGTGCATGGGCGAAAAATCGCCTGCCGGCAGAAGTCCGGACCAACCCCTCCAGAATGGAAGGATCTACCCATGACCAATTCGGTCAATACGAACGTCGGCGCGATGGTTGCGCTGCAAAACCTGAATTCGACCAACGCGGATCTCGCGAAGACCCAGGGGAGGATCAATACCGGACTGAGGATCGCCAACGCCAAGGACAATGGTGCGGTGTGGGCGATTGCCCAGAACCAGCGCGCCACGTCCCAGTCGCTGAATGCAGTTCGCGAGTCGCTGCAGCGCGGTCAATCCACGGTGGACGTGGCCATCTCGGCCGGTGAAACCGTTTCGGATCTGCTCCTTCAGATGAAGGAAAAGGCCCTGGCCGCCGCCGACGCGTCGCTGGACACCAACAGCCGCACCGCCCTGAACGAAGATTTCAAGGCGCTGCGCGATCAGTTGGGCAAGGCCGTGAGCAACGCCGAATTCAACGGCGTCAACATGGTCAAGAACGGCGGCACG
>DASVNS010000015.1:0-1873 GCA_036383735.1 Phenylobacterium sp.
CGCGAGCCCGATCCCGGTGCGGTCATGGCGATGGAAGGCGGGGTCCGGGCCGGCCAGCCAGGACCCCGCCCAACCGACACCCTCACCTACCAGCCCGCAAACAGACAATCCCGGTTTCGCGGAACGCGAAGACCGGGACCCATAGACGCCTGATCGTGGACCTGGGTTGCGGCGCAGCCGCGCTGGACATGGAAGAGGGGTGGTCAGACCCGACGGTAGGCGGTCGGCTGGCCGGCGCCGGACGCGTCGATGCGGGCGATGGCCTCGGCCAGGGGTTCGGCCGCCGTCGCCATGTGGTGACCGTTGGCGTGAACGATCCGGCCGTCGCCGAGGCCCATGGCCACGTGGCCCTTCCAGAACACCAGGTCGCCGCGGGCGAAGTCGCCGGCTTGGATGGGCGCCCCCATCGCCTGCTGCTGGTCGGCGTCGCGCGGGCAGGCCCGACCGCAAGCGAACAGCGCCTGCTGGATCAGGCCCGAGCAGTCGAGGCCCAGGCTCTCGCGGCCGCCCCAGAGGTAGGGCGCGCCCACGAAGCGTTCCGCGACCGCCGCCCAATCCTCCTCGAATTCACCGATGGGGCTGAGGTGCGCCGCCGTCATCCAGCCGGCGCCCGCCACCTTGGCCAGCTTGCCGTCCACGGCTTCCACCGTAACCAGGCTGTTGATCGAATACGGCCCCAAGGCGCGAGACTTGATGCTGGGCTCGGCGAACGCGTAAGTCCGCAGCGCCGAGATGCGATGCGTGGGCATGGCGGCGGCCGGCTGCAACGCCGTGGCCTCGACGAAGCCGACATAGCCGTCGCGGGCCGCCTGGCCGAACAGCCACGCGCCCTCCTCTTCAAGCACCTCGAAGCGCTCGCCGAACAGCAGCTGATCCATCTGTTCGGAACTGCCGTCAGGCGCCGAGCGGATGGCCGCGGCGGCCGCCATGCAACCCATGGCCTTGGGATCGAGGTAGACCTCGGCTTCCAGCACGCCTTCCAGGCTACGGGCGGCGATGCCGTCGCGCCAGGGCGTGATGCGCGGATCATGCTTCATGCAAAACGCTCGCGGATCATGCGGTAGAGGCCACGGATGGCCTGGGCTTCACCGCCTGCGGGGACTCCGGGGCGGGCGCGCGGGTTCCACGCGAAAATATCCAGATGGACCCACGGACCCGTGGGCGCAAACCTCTGAAGGAACAGGGCGGCGGTCACCGAGCCCGCCTGGGCCCAGCCGTCGGGGTCGTTCTTGATCTCGGCCACGTCGCTGTCCAGCGCGTCGGCATAGGGCTTCCAGAGCGGCATGCGCCACAGAGGATCCGATTCCGCCTGCGCCGCCGAGTCGATCTGTGCCGCCAGCTCGTCGTCGTCTGTGAAGAACGGCGGCAGTTGCGGCCCCAGCGCGATGCGCGCCGCACCCGTGAGCGTGGCCATGTCGATGGTCAGCGCCGGCTCCAGCTCACAGGCCCGGGTCAGGGCGTCGGCCAGGATCAGCCGCCCCTCGGCGTCGGTATTGCCCACTTCGATGGACAGGCCCTTGCGCGAGGCCAGCACGTCGCCCGGCCGCATGGCGTCGCCCGAGATGGCGTTCTCGACCACCGGAACCAGCACCGAGAGCCGCACCGGCAGCTCCGCGGCCATCACCATCCGGCCCAGCGCCAGCGCATGGGCAGCGCCCCCCATGTCCTTCTTCATCAGCCGCATGCCGCCGGAAGGCTTGATGTCCAGGCCGCCGGTGTCGAACACCACGCCCTTGCCGACGATGCAGACCAGGGGCCGGCCGGGCTGGCCCCAGCTGATCTCGATGAACCGCGGGCTGCGGGCCGGATCGGCGGCGCGGCCGACGGCGTGGATGGCCGGATAGTTGGCTTCCAGCAGGCCCTCGCCCTCGAT
>DASVNS010000016.1:0-2081 GCA_036383735.1 Phenylobacterium sp.
AAATCACCAAGGAGCTGATCGAGATCATCTCCGGCGCCGAAGCGATCTAACTCCGAATCCTGGAAAACCCCATGTCTGAAGCCGCAGTCGCCAAGAAGCCCGCCCGCAAGGCTCCCGCCAAGAAGGCCGCCGCACCGAACCCGCCCGTCGCGCAAGGCGTCGCCACCGGCAAGCTCGTGCAGATCATCGGCGCCGTCGTGGACGTCGAGTTCACCGGCCAGCTGCCCGCGATCCAGAACGCGCTGGAAACCACCAACACCGACCAGCGGACGGGCCTGCCCTTCCGCCTGGTGCTGGAAGTGGCCCAGCACCTTGGCGAAAACACCGTGCGCGCCATCGCCATGGACACCACCGAGGGCCTGACCCGCGGCCAGCCGGTGACCGACACCGGCAAGCCGATCACCGTTCCGGTGGGTCCGGGTTGCCTGGGCCGCATCATGAACGTCATCGGCGAGCCGATCGACGAGGCGGGCCCGATCCCGACCACCTTCATGAGCCCGATCCACCGTGAGGCCCCCTCCTTCGCCGAGCAGTCGACCTCGGCCGAAGTGCTGGTCACGGGCATCAAGGTCATCGACCTGCTCTGCCCCTACACCAAGGGCGGCAAGATCGGCCTGTTCGGCGGCGCGGGCGTCGGCAAGACCGTGACGATGCAGGAACTGATCAACAACATCGCCAAGGCCTACGGCGGCTACTCCGTGCTGGCCGGCGTGGGCGAGCGGACCCGCGAAGGGAACGACCTCTACCACGAGATGATCGAGTCCAACGTGAACGTGGACCCGAAGGCGAACAACGGCTCGACCGAAGGCTCCAAGTGCGCCCTGGTCTATGGCCAGATGAACGAACCGCCCGGCGCCCGCGCCCGGGTGGCGCTGACCGGCCTGGCCCAGGCGGAGTACTTCCGCGACCAGGAGGGCAAGGACGTCCTGCTCTTCATCGACAACATCTTCCGCTTCACGCAGGCCGGCTCCGAAGTGTCGGCTCTGCTGGGCCGCATCCCCTCGGCGGTGGGCTATCAGCCGACGCTGGCCACCGAAATGGGCAACCTGCAGGAGCGGATCACCTCGACCTCGAAGGGTTCGATCACCTCGGTGCAGGCCATCTACGTGCCCGCCGACGACTTGACCGATCCCGCGCCGGCCGCGTCCTTCGCCCACCTGGACGCGACCACCGTGCTCAGCCGCGACATCGCCGCCCAGGCCATCTTCCCGGCCGTTGACCCGCTGGACTCCACCTCGCGGATCATGGACCCGCTGGTCATCGGCGAGGAGCACTATCAGGTCGCCCGCCGGGTGCAGGAAACCCTGCAGACCTACAAGCAACTCAAGGACATCATCGCCATTCTCGGCATGGATGAGCTGTCCGAAGAGGACAAGCTGATCGTGGCCCGCGCCCGGAAGATCCAACGCTTCCTGTCGCAGCCGTTCCACGTGGCCGAGCAGTTCACCAACACCCCCGGCGTGCTGGTCAGCCTGGAAGACACCATCCGCTCGTTCAAGGCGCTGGTGAACGGCGAGTACGACCACCTGCCCGAACCGGCCTTCTACAACGTCGGCAACATCGAAGACGCGGTCCGCAAGGCGGAACAGCTGGCGGCGGAAGCCTAAGCATCATGGCCGAGAAGCTGCACTTCTCCCTGGTCTCGCCGGAACGGGAACTGTTCTCGGGCCCGGTGGACCAGGTGGACGCGCCGGGCTCCGAAGGCGACTTCGGCGTCCTGGCCAACCACGCGCCGTTCATGACTGCGCTCAAGGAAGGCGCCGTTCGCGTGCACAACAACGGGACGGTCAAGGTCTATCAGGTGCGCGGCGGCTTCGCCGACGTGACCCCGGAAGGCCTGACGATCCTGGCGGAGCACGCCGTCGAAGCCGCCTAGAGGGCAATGAATATTATTGCCGTAAATTCGACGCCTTGAGGCCTTGCCTAGGGCGCTTTGCTCAAGTTTCATGCCGGCCGAAAAGTCAGGGGAATTTCGATGCGCCTCACCCTCTCCAGCCTGATCCTCGCCGCCGGCGTCGCGACCGCCGCCCACGCGCAGGACCCGGCGGCCCAGCCGGCCGCGCCCGCAGCGGCTCAGCCCG
>DASVNS010000017.1:0-15346 GCA_036383735.1 Phenylobacterium sp.
GCGGTCTGCATCCGGCGGTCGAAGCCGTTCATATCGGGGAAGCGATGGGTCAATCCGGTGAACCACCAGGAAAACCGCTCGGCCTTCCAGACCCGGGCCAGCGCGCGGGCGGAATAGGCGTCGAGGGCGCTTTCCGACCGCGTCTGGTAGAAATCCGCCATGGCCTCGCTCAGCATGATGACGTCCGAAACCGCCAGGTTCAGACCCTTCGCTCCGGTGGGCGGCACGATGTGGGCGGCGTCGCCGGCCAGGAACAGGCGCCCATAACGCATCGGCTCGGTGACCGAGCTGCGGAGCGGGGCGATGCTCTTTTCGAAGGCCGGCCCGCGCGCCACCCGCGAGCCGATCTCGGGACCCAGACGCAGGCACAACTCGTCCCAGAAGCGCTCGTCCGGCCAATCTTCCAGCCGTTCATCCAGACCGCACTGGACATAATAGCGGCTTCGGGTCGGCGATCGCATGGAGGCCAGGGCGAAGCCGCGTGGATGATTTGCGTAGACCAGCTCGTCCTCGCAGGGCGGTACGTCGGCCAGTACGCCCAGCCAGCCGAAGGGATAGACGCGCTCGAACGTGGCGAGCACCTCCGGCGGTATGGCGGCGCGGCTGACGCCATGGAACCCATCGCACCCGGCGATGAAGTCGCAGTCGATCCGATGCTCCCGACCTTCCTGGCGCCAGGTGACGAACGGCCGATCCGACGCGACGTCGTGGAGCGCGATGTCCGCGGCGTCGAAGACGATCTCCAGTCCGCGCGGGCCGGCCGCGTCGAACAGGTCCTTCATCACATGCTGTTGACCGTAGACCACGACGGTCGAGCCGCCCGTCAGGGCCTCCATGTCGATCCGAAAGAGCTTGCCGTCGAACGCCAGGTTGGTCCCCGCGTGCACCAGCCCTTCGTGCCGCAGGCGCGCGTCCAGGCCGAGGCGACCCATGAGGTCCGCCGTGATCTGCTCGAGCACGCCGGCGCGGACGCGTCCTTCCACGTATTCACGATCGCGGCGCTCGAAAACGACGCAATCCACGCCGATCTGCCGCAACAGGTGGGCGAGGAACATCCCGGCTGGGCCGGCGCCGACGATGACAACCTGGGTGCGGATCTTGGAGCTCCTCTCTGTGCCGCGCTTTTCTTTGGCGGTTGGCGCAGGGTCACGCCCGGAGGCCGGATTGGCGATGGACCATTCGCCCCAGGAATTGGACTTTTCGCCCGTGCTGCGGCCCGGCGGAGGCGTCATGTCCCCAGGCCCGATCACGCATTGCGCAAGCGACCGCCCGACTTAACCATAATTGAAGCGCCGGCTCAGTCGGGGTACGCTCGGGCAACCGATGTCGTTGCCAGGGGCCTTCCATGCGCAAATCCTCCTCCGCCCTCGCGATCAGCGTGGCGGCCCTGCTCTTCGCCCAGCCGGCGGCCGCTCAGTATGGGATGGACAAGAAGGGCCCCAAGAACGCGGCCACGCCCGAGCTGCCAAGGTGCGCCCAACCGCTGGGCCGCGCCGCGATCCAGGAGCCGGAGAACAAGTGGTGGACGGCGCTGGGCCTCTCCAATCCCGAGTCCCTGCTGAAGCTGTTTGCGGCGCGCTCCAATTGCCTGCGCATCGTCGACCGCAACGGGGGCCTGGCCATGCGCAATCAGGAGGCGGCGCTGGGCACCAGCGGGGACCTCCGGCGCGGCGCCAACATCGGCAAGGGCCAGGTGGCCGCCGCCGACTTCTTCATCGTGCCGGACCTGGCCAACTCCAACACGAATTCGGGCGGCAACGCCTTGGGCGCCGTCGCCGGCTCGTTCATTCCCGGTGGCTTCGGCGCCCTGGCCGGAGGCCTGCGCACCAAGAAATCCGAAGCCCAGGCGCTGGTGACCCTCGTGGACGCCCGCACGACCGAGCAGCTCTACGTCGCCGAGGGCGTCGCCCAGAAGACCGACATCTCGTTTGGCGTGGGCGGCGGCGGCGGCGGCTGGGGTGGCTTCGCGGCGGCGGCTGGCGGCGGCTATGCGAACACAGAGATCGGCAAGGTGATCACGGCGGCCTATTTCAACGCCTTCGTCGATCTTGTCAGCTACCTGCAGCACAGCTCGCCCACCGGCGAACAGGCCAGCAAGGACGCGGGGGTCCAGGCCTATAACGTCAAGTCGGCCGTGGTGCTGCGCAAGACGGCCTCGCCCCAGGCCGGCGCGGTTCGGTCGTTCGCCGTGGGCGACATGGTTTATCCGACCGGCCAGAAGAACGGCATCTGGTGGGAAGTGGACGACGAGAACGGCAACCGTGGCTGGGTGACCTCCACCGCCATCAGCGTGCGTTAGAGGAGATTCGCCGCCGAGCGGTCACGCTTCAGGGTGTTTGAGGCCCTTTCCGTGTCTCTCCATCATGCACGGAGAGACACGAAATGGCCCGACGCCGCCGAGTTCGACGTACCTACGCCTCTGCAGCGGCCAGTGGATCCAGGTCCCATACGCCGACCTGCGGCGCGTCGGTGACCATGCCGGCGAGGCCGTCGAAATCGCCGCGTTCGGTGCGCCATGCGACGTACTCGTGATAGTTCCGGGCTTCGTCCCACTCCTCGATCAGGGTGAAGCGGTTCGGCTCGCTGTCGTTGCGCAACAAGCGGATGTTGCGGAAGCCTTCCTTCAGCCGGGTTTCCTTGAACATGTCGCCGAGACTGGCGACGAACACGTCTACGGCCTCCGGCTTGAGTGTCCAGCTGACCGTCACAACGACGCCGTTTGCCATGTTCGTATCCCTCTATGCGGTCGGACCCTTGCGGGGCTTCGCCGAGGTCAACCGGCGGCTGGCCTCTGTGTCGCCAGGGGCATAGCCGATCCCTCCGGCAAATGAGCCAAAGGTATTTGCACATAGGCTAGACGTATTTGCATGAGCAGCCGTGACAGACGAGGTCACGGCGGCACGCCGGGACCCGTTAGACGACCTGGTTCTGCAGCGGTTCGCCCGCCGCAAGGCGGCGGATGTTCTCGAAGGCGGCGGCCAGGCTGCGGTCGAGGGTCTCGGGTGTCAGCCACGCCTGGTGTGGAGCCAGCACCACATTGGGCAGGCCCAGCAGCGGATTGACGGGATCGATCGGCTCCCGGTCGAACACGTCGAGGCCCGCGCCACGCAGATGTCCGGAGCACAACGCGGCCACCAGGGCCGGCTCGTCGACCAGACCCCCACGGGCGGTGTTGATCAGGATCGCCCCAGTCTTCATCGCGGCCAGGGCGCGGCCATCGATCATCCGCTCCGTCTGCGGGGTCAGAGGCACATGCAGCGACAGGATATCGGCGCGGCGCAGCAGTTCGTCCAGCGGCAGGAAACGGCCGGGCAACTGCGGCTTCTCGCTGCGGGCGGTGTAGATCACCGTGGCCCCCAGCGCCTCCAGCGCGCCGCCCAGGCGCGAGGCCGAGCCGCCATAGCCCACGAAGCCCACCGTCCTGCCGGCGATCTCGCCCACCCCGTCGATGAGGTCGGGATCCGGACGCCACCCCTCGCCCCGGCGGGTGAGCGGATCCAGATAGGTGAGCCGACGCAGCACCCCGAGCATGAGGGCCAGGGTCATTTCGGCGACCGCCTGGCTATTGGTCCCGGGCATGTTGGAGACCGCGACCCCCGCGGCCCTGGCGGCTTCGAGGTCGATGGTGTTCACCCCCACGCCCAGCTTCTGGATGAGCCGCAGGCGGGGCGCCCCACAGATCATCTGGGCCGTCACCGGTTTCAGCACATGCAGCAACACGTCGGCGTCGGCGATTTCACGGGCGAAGGCCGCATCATCGAACTCGTCCACGACCACCGCGGTGACGCCGGCCGCTTGCGCATAGGCGGCGAGCGCGTCGCGGAAGCCCGCGCTGGCCCGAAAGTGCAGGACCGCTTTCATCTTTGGGCGATCTTGCGGCGGCATCGCGCCTACATCGTCCAGGCCAGGGTCACGCCATAGGTGCGCGGCGGCGCATAGGGAACCAGGAGCTGGCGGAAGGGCGCAAAGGTCGTCGCATAGGTGGCCACCAGCTCGTCCGTCAGGTTCTTGCCCCAGACCGCAAGTTCCCAACGCTTGTCGGGCGACGTCAGCGACAGACGGCCGTCGACGTTGATGTAACCCTCCTGCTTCTGGCTCGGAATGTTCGAGGCTTCGAAGTACATGTGCGACTGGTTGGTGTAGTCGGCGCGGCCCAGCACGGCCCAGCCCTCCACGTCGAACCTGTACTGCGCGCCCACGTGAACCTTGTGCCTCGGCGAGCGCGGCAGATCGTTGCCGGTGTAGTTCGCTGCGGCGCCAGTCTGGAAGTTGGTGAACCTCGCGTCCAGGTACGCATAGCTGCCGTCGATCTGCAGACCCGTGAGCGGCCGGGTAATGAGCTCGAACTCGGCGCCCTCGATGCGGGCGTTGGCGGCGTTGCCGATGACGATGCAGCACAGCGGCACGAGCTGCGAGATCTGCAGATCCTTGTAGTTGGTCCGGAAGATCGCCGCGTTGAGCAGAAGCCGGCTGTCGAACGCCTGGATCTTGGCGCCGCCCTCGTAGCTCCAGGCATATTCCGGATCGTAGGGGGTCGATTGGCTCGGCCCGGAGCCCGCGACACCCTGGAAGCCGCCGCTCTTGAACCCGCGGGTAGCCGAGGCATAGACGAACAGCGGGGCCATCGCCTGCCACTCCAGGACGAACCGCGGCGTCAGCGCGTTCCAGCTCTCCGTGCCGCGGACATCGTAGTCGCCGACCAGCGGCGGCGGCTGTCCCGGCCCGGACACCTTCCGGCCGATGAACCGGCCACGCTTCCGCTCCCAGGTCTGGCGCAGGCCGGCGCGCGCCGTGAGCACATCGGTGAAGACGTAGCTCACCTCGCCGAACAGCGCCCAGCTGTGGCCGCTCACCGACTGCGGATAGGTGGCGATCCCGGTCGTGGCCGGCGTCGGCAAATCCTGCTGGACGTCCTCGATGCGATTGTTGTCCTCATGCAGGTAATAGGCGCCTGCCACGCCCTTCAGCCGGCTCTCCAGAAGGTCGAAGGCGAGGCGCGTCTCCTGGCTGAACTGCCGGTTCTTTTCGTGGTCGGTCTGCGTGAACTCGATCTGGGCGGGCGGGTTCACCGGATTGGAGAAGAACGGCGTGCGGAAATTGAGCGTACTGGCCCGGTAGGCGGTGACCGAGGTCAGGGCGCCCACCGCCGTCCTGTAGTTCACCTCGCCGCGATAGGTCTGCAGCCAGCGGCGCAGGTAGCCATCGATGTAGGCGTCGGTGATCCGCGGATCGGGATTGATCCCGGCGCAGTGGACGCCGCCGCGCAGGGTGGCGTCGCAGATGTTGTCGCGCGGATTGCCCCGCTGATCCTGGTCGGTCAGGTCGAGCGCCAGCACGGCGTCGAGATCTTCGTTGGGCGCGAAGCGCAGCGCGACGGCGGCGGTCTTCAGGTCCTGGTTGTTCACGCGATGGCCGGTCGGCGCGTTGAACTCGTAGCCGTCCCGCCGCTTCATCGCGCCGCCCACCGAGAGGAACAGCCGGTCGGACAACGGCAGATTGCCGCGGGCGCCGACCGTCCGGCGGTCGTAGTTCCCGTATTGCCCCTCGACGCGCAGCGACGGCTCGGCGGACGGCTTGGCGCTGACGAACTGGATCAGGCCGCCGATCGCGTTCTTGCCGAACAGAGCGCCCTGCGGCCCCCTCAGCACCTCGACCCGCTGCAGGTTCAGGGCGTCGAGATCGGGCGTACCGCCCCGGCCGACATACACCCCGTCCACGAAGATCACGACGGAGGGGTCGCCGCCGGCGTTCTGACTGATTCCGAACGCCGAGCCGATGCCTCGGATGGCCAGGTTGGTCTGGATCGGGTCCACCGCGCCCACAGTGAAGCCTGGCGTGCGACCGGCGACGTCCTGCACGGTCTCGATCGACTGCGTGCGGAGGGTGGCGGCGGAATAGGCGCTGACCGCGACGGGCACCTGTTCCAGGTTCTCCTCGACGCGCTGCGCGGTCACCACCAGTTCCGAGACATGGGCGCCCGGTTGCGCACGGGCGGCGCCCACCGTTGACAGGACGGTCGCACACGCGACCCCAGCGCCGTAGCGCAACGACTTCAGCACAGGTTTCCCCTCGTGCGGCCGCATGCGGGGACGGAGCTTCAACGACACGCTCCGCCACGAGGTGGGGACATTGATCCCCGGCAGCCTTCACACAATCGGCCCTAGCAGGCGGGGCGGCAGAGCGCAAAGGGCCTCCTGCGTGCGGATCAGGCCTGCACGAGGCGTACCCGCGTGCCACAAAGCGTCACCTGACCCTCGGAATCGAGGCCCCCGCGCCGCGCCGCCCGGGCGAGCACATCGACGGGATCGCGGACCCGCACGTCGAATGCGCGCAGGCCCTCCCCGCGGCCATCGAGGGCTTTCACGAACCGGATCTCGCCGCCCTGCAGGCCGAGGCTAACGCCGTCGCGGCGCATTTCCAGCCCCAGCACCTCGGCCCAACGCTCCGCCATCGCCGTCGGGTCGTCGGCCTGGAGCTCGGCGCCGACGATCTCGAGCGAGACGTCGGTGCGGACGTTCGCCTGCCAGTCCGGCCCGCCCCATTCCCAGCGCGTGGCTGGAACCATGTGGTCGATCGAGACGATCGCCCCGCCCAGGTCCCTCGGGTGCAGGTGGGTGAAGGCCACACCCTCGCCGTCGAACCGGTCGGCGATCCGCACGCCCTTCTCTGCGACGCGAGCCCGCGCGGCGTCGAGGTCGTCGGTCTGCAGGATGACCATGTAGCCGCCGTCGCCCTGGCGCTTCTCCAGCAACCGGCCGGCCGTCGTGCCCTCCCGCATCGGGGAGACGACCTCCAGGAAGGTGTCGCCGACCGGCCAGACCGCATTGTGCAGGCCGTACTTGCCCACGCCGGGGTCTGCGTAGGCCGCCCCAAGGCCCAGCACATCGGTTATCTCGCCGCGGGCCGCTTCCAGATCCTGGCCAACCAGGGCGATCTGTCGAAGGCGCATCGTGATCCTCCCGTTGTCGTTGTGCGAACTAGAGAAGCCGCCTGGATGACGGTCAAGACGCGAGCCGCTATCGTTGCGGCGACAAACAGACAGAGGAACTTCCATCATGGCCGAGATCGACACCGGTACGACCGACCTGCTTGCCACCCTGGACAAGGGCGTGCTGACGCTGACGATGAACCGTCCGGAAGCGCGCAACGCGATGTCGGCGGCGATGAACGAGGCGCTCGCCGCGCAGCTGGCGCGGGCCGAGCTGGACGGGGCGGTGAAGGTCGTCGTGCTGACGGGCTCCGGCAAGGGCTTCTGCGCCGGCGGCGACGTGAAGAGCATGAACAGCTACAATGAGGGCGGCGGAGAGGAGATCGGCATCGACGCCGCCATCCACCGCCAGCGCGTCAACCAGCGCGCCACCGCGGGCAAGCTGTTCAAGATGCCGAAGCCGACCCTGGCCGCCCTGCCCGGCGCGGCGGCTGGCGCGGGCTTCAGCCTGGCGCTGTCCTGCGACCTGCGGATCATGGCGTCGAGCGCGATCATGACCACCGCCTTCGCCAAGGTCGGTTTCACGGGCGACTATGGCGGCACCTATTTCCTGACGCAGCTGGTGGGCTCGGCCAAGGCGCGCGAGCTTTATTTCCTCTCGGACCGCGTCGCGGCGGACGAGGCGCTGCGCCTGGGCCTGACCAACTGGGTATGCGAGTTCGACGAGTTGCAGGCCAAGACCCAGGAGATCGCCCGGCGTCTGGCGAACGGCCCGACGGTCGCCTATCGCTACATGAAGGAAAACCTCAACCGCGCCATGGCCGGCGAGGTCGACGATTGCCTGGACCTCGAAGCGACCCACCACATTCACGCGGGCGCCACCGAGGACCACAAGGCGGCGGCCAAGGCCTTCGTGGAAAAGCGGGAGCCGGTGTTCATCGGGCGGTAGGCAGAACACCGGCCGGGCCATCCGCAGCCATGCTACGATCCGCCTTTGGAGCGTCCATGACTCGACAGCACGATGGAGCGGCCGGTGGCGTCTGAAACCTCGACGGCGGTGCGCAACGACGTCAGCGCGGCAGGGGCCGATCGCCTGTCGCGCTGGCTGGGCGGCTACCAGCCGCTGCCCGGCGTGCCTGACGAGCTGTTCGACGCTGCAGGTCGGCCCCGCGGTCACTGGCTGAGCTTCCTGCGCGAGTTCGCCAGCTACGCCGACGCGGAGTCCGACAGCCGCTTCGGCGTGGCCGCCCGCCACATCCGCGACAGCGGAGCCTCGTACCGGATCTATGGCGAGGAGACCGAGCGCAGCTGGCCGCTGGACCCGCTGCCGCTGATCATCCCGCAGGCGGAATGGGACCAGATCGCCGCCGGGGTCACCCAGCGCGCCGAGCTGATGGAGGCTGTCCTCCGCGACGTCTATGGAGAAGGGCGGCTGATCGCGGAGGGGGCCCTGCCGGCCGCCGCGGTGACCGGCAGCCCCGATTTCATACGCTCCATGCGCGGCGTCGCCCCGCCGGCCGGCCGCTACCTGCAGATCTACGCCGCGGACCTGGGCCGCGGTCCCGACGGGCGCTGGTGGGTGCTGGAGGATCGCGCCCAGGCGCCCTCGGGCGCGGGCTATGCGCTGGAGAACCGGCTGGTGGTCAGCCGGGCCTATCCGAACCTCTACAACTCCCTGAACGTGCACCGCCTGGCGCCGTTTTTCGACGGACTCCGGCGCGGCCTGGCGGCCACGGCCGACCGTAGCGAGCCGCGGATCTGCCTGCTCAGTCCCGGCCCCTTCAGCCAGACCTATTTCGAACAGGCCCATCTCGCCCGCTACCTGGGCTTCACCCTGGTCGAGGGTGACGACCTGGTGGCCCGGGACGGCAAGGTCTGGGTGCGCACCATCGCGGGGCTGAAGCGCGCCGACGTGATCTTGCGCCGCGTGGACGCCGACTTCCTCGACCCGCTGGAGCTGAACGCGGCGTCGCGCCTGGGCGTCCCCGGGATGCTGGAGGCGATCCGCGCAGGCGGCGTCACGGTGCTCAACATGCCGGGCTCCGGCCTGGTGGAATCGCGGGCGCTGATGAGCTTCATGCCCGGCCTTTCCGAGCGCCTGCTGGGCGAGCCGCTGAAGCTTCCGAACATCGCCACCTGGTGGTGCGGCCAGTCCGCCGAGCAGGCGCTGGTCGAGGCGCGGCTGGATCGGCT
Source organism: Phenylobacterium sp. (assembly GCA_036383735.1). Lineage (GTDB taxonomy): Bacteria > Pseudomonadota > Alphaproteobacteria > Caulobacterales > Caulobacteraceae > Phenylobacterium. Next base: position 9,122 of record DASVNS010000017.1, read on the forward strand.
GGCCATCGCGCCCGCGTTCCAGAACGCCGGCCTGTTCAACGGACCACGCCTGCCCGCCGAGCTGTCGCCGGACGACAAGGCGGCGCTGCGCCAGCGGATGAGCGAGCGCCCCGGCGATTTCGTCGGCCAGGAGATCGCCCAGCTCTCGACCATGCCCGTGCTGCGGGATGGTCAGCTCCAGCCTGCCCCGTTCACGCTGCGGGTCTTTGCGGCGATGACGCCCGAAGGCGTGCGCATCATGCCCGGCGGCTTCTGCCGCACATCCGACCGCGCCGACGCGCGGGTGATCTCGATGGGCGAAGGCGCACGAACCGCCGACGTCTGGATCGTCGACGACAAGCCGGTGGAACGGCTCACCCTCATCGCCCGCGGCGACGACGTGAAGGTTCGGCGGATCCTGGGCCATCTGCCCAGCCGGGCCGCCGACAACCTGTTCTGGCTGGGCCGCTATCTCGAACGGACCGAGGCGACGCTGCGGCTGGTCCGCGCCCTGTGTTCCAGCCTGATGGACTCGGAATCCTCGCTGCATGGCCGCGGCCAGACCTTCGAGTCGCTGCGCAGCGTGCTGATCGACTGGGGCGCGCTGGACGGCATGACCCGGCCGGCCCGCGCCCTGGATTCCGCCCGCGACGCCCTGCACGATCCCGACGCCTGGGGCTCGGTGACCTATCTGGTCCGCGCGGCCAAGCGCACCGCCTCGGGCATGCGCGAGCGGCTGTCCGCCGACTTCTGGGGCCTGTTGGTGGACCTCGAGGGCGACCTTGCAGGCGGGGCGAACGATATCCACTCCGAGGCCCGGGCGCTGGAGCAGGTGGAGAACGCCCTGCGCCACATCGCCGGCCTGGCAGGCTTGACGCAGGAGAACATGAACCGCGTCGCCGGTTGGCGGTTCCTGGACATGGGGCGGCGGATCGAGCGCGGCGTGAACACCTGCCATCTCGCCCGCACGCTCGCCCACGACGCGGCCACCATCGACGACCTGGACCTGCTGCTCGACCTCAACGACAGCCAGATCACCTACCGCGCCCGCTACCTGGTCGGCCTGGCCCTGACCGCGGTGCGCGACCTGGTGATGCTGGACCCCTTCAACACCCGCTCCGTCGCGTTCCAGGTGGCGGCGCTGAAGGACCACCTCGCCGTCCTGCCGACGCTGCAGGAGGACGGCATCCTCGAGGAGCCGTCGCGCATCCTGTTGCCCCTGGCCGCGGAGCTGGAGACCGAGGACGCCGCGCGGCTGCACACCGACAAGGTGCTCGCCTACGAGCGCGCCCTCATGCGGCTTTCCAACGCCGTGTCCGACCGCTTCTTCCTGCAAGGCGCCAACGCCGTGCCGACGGTCAAGCTGGTCGGCCTGGCGTGAGATACCGGCTGCGGCACCGGACCACCTACAACTACCAGGAAGAGGTGCCCTTCGCCCGCTGCGTCCTGCGGCTAACGCCTCGCTCGTCGGCGACCCAGACCGTGCTGGCGAGCACGATCGCCGTGACCCCCGAACCGTCGGCGCGCCTGCGCCGCGTCGGTCCGTTCGGCGGCGAAATCCTCACCGTGACGGTGGACAAGCCGCATCGGGCGCTGGTGATCGAGGCCAACTCCAGGATCGATGTCCATGTGCCCGGGCCGGGGAACCCGGAGACCAGTCCGCCTTGGGAGACGATCCGTGCGCTGGCGCTGAACGCCTCGGACCTCAGCGCCGACGGCCCGGCGTCGTATCTCTTCCCCACCGCTCGCACTCCGATCGTGCCCGCGATCACCGAGTACGCGCGCGCCGGCTTCACGCCCGGCCGGCCGATCGTCGGCGCCGTGGCCGAGCTCAACAGCCGCATCCACCGCGAATTCAGGTACGATCCCGGAGCGACCGAGGTGTCGACCCCCGTGGCCCAGGCCTTCGAGGCGCGACATGGCGTGTGCCAGGACTTCGCGCAGATCATGATTTCCGGCCTTCGCGGGCTGGGCCTACCGGCGCAATACGTCAGCGGCTACCTGCGCACGATCCCGCCGCAAGGGCAGCCGCGCCTTGAGGGCGCCGACGCCACCCATGCCTGGGTCGCGGTCTGGTGCGGCGAAGGCGCGGGCTGGGTGGGCTTCGACCCCACCAACGCGATCCTCGCGGGGAACGATCACCTGGTGCTGGGCATCGGCCGCGACTACGGCGACGTGGCGCCGATCGCTGGCGTGATCCTGGCGTCCGGCGTCCAGACCCTGAAGGTCGAGGTCGACGTGGTCCCCGAGGAAGAACCGGCCGCCGCGCAGGGCTGACGCCGCACGGCTCGCATCAGGAGTCCATCGGCCGCAGGGTGTGGGCGACGTGGAAAGCGCCCGATTGCGACAGGACGATCCAGTCGCCGCAATGGGCGACCACCGGCCCTTCCGGCGTGCGGACTTGCACGGCGGACGCCTCGGCGACGGACTGCGCATCCTCGCCCAACCACCGCCAGAGCACCGTCCAGCTTTTTTTGTCGTTCGGTGGGGGAACCCGCAACGCGGCGCCATGGTCGAACGGGGGATGCAGTTGGATTACGCGCATGGCCTTCGGATTCACGACTCTCACCCGCCGCAGTTCCGCGGTGTTTCGGTTACCAAGACCTTGACCGGCCGCATTACGCCTCCCACGCGCATCGTTTCAAAGGACTCCCCTGAGGGCTGAAAAAGCTTTGCAGTTCCGACACAAAGGCTTTTAGTCGCAACTAGGGCTTGCGGTGTCGGACGGGGACACCGCGAAAGATGAGGATTAATGAAATGGCCGAGGTGTCAACCAAGGCGCCGGACCCCATGGACATCGCGCTCGGGGCCGCGGTGCGCATTCGGCGTCGGACGATCGGACTATCGCAGGAGGCGCTTGCCGAACAATGCGGAGTCAGTTTCCAGCAGATTCAGAAATATGAGAACGGCGCCAACCGCATCTCCTTCTCACGGCTGGTGCAGATCGCCCGCGCGCTTCGCTGCCGGGTGACCGACCTGATGGACGTCTTCGATGGCGCGGACAAGGAAACCGCCGAGGACCTGGATCTGCTGACCCGCCTGCGTACGCCGGGCGCCCTGGAACTGCTGACGGCCTTCGAGCGCCTGACGCCCGAGATCCGCAGCTCTCTGGTCAACCTGGTTCGCACGCTCACCAACCAGCAGGCCGCCGCTGACAAGGCCAAGTTGTCGGTCTGACGCCGCCACTTGCCCGGAACCTGTCCGGGGCCTCGGCCGAAAGGCAGGGGCTCCGTCCTCTAGCCACCCAGCGCCTTGTCCACCAGGGCGCGGGCTTCTGCGCCGGACCAGTCGGCCTCGCCCGCCACACGGGCGACCTCGAGGCCATCCTTGCCGTAGATGACGGTGGTCGGCGCGCCAGGGGCCGGCGGTGAAAGCTTGAACGGCAGCTTCATCTCGCGGTCGTGATAGAATTTCAGCGGCGAATGCTGCGCGATGAACAGCCGCGCCTTGGCCGCCGAACTCTCCGAATCGATGCTGACCGTCACCACCTCCACCGGCTTGTCGGCGTAGGCGGCCTGGAGCTTGGCCAGCGTCGGCATCTCGGTGACGCAGGGGGCGCACCAGGTCGCCCAGATGTTCATGACCACGACCTTGCCCTTGAGATCGGCGATCTTCGTCGCCTTCCCTTCGCTGTCGTAGAACGTGTAGTCCGGCGCCGGCATGGGCTGGGCCGGCGTCGAGACCTTGGCGGCGAAAGCGGACCCGGTCGCCGGAGCGCCGGGCGCTGACGGCGGCGGGTTGGTGGAAGCGGAACCGATGATGTAGACAACCGCCGCGACGCCCGCGAGGGCGGCGCCCCACAGGCCCCAGGTCAGGACGCCGGCCTTGGGCTTGCCCGCCACCTTGTCGCTGCTCGCTTCCGGACCTTGGCTCATATGACCGACTCTTCTTCCGCGCCGCCCGCCAGCCCGTCCGCGGCGGGACAGGCCATGTGGGGCGGCAGGTTTTCCGATAAGCCCGCCGAGCTGATGCAGGCGATCAACGTCTCCATCGGTTTCGACAGGCGGCTCGCGGCCCAGGACCTTGCGGGGTCCCGCGCGCACGCCGCGATGTTGCGCACCGCGGGCGTGATTACAAGCGACGACGAAGCGGCGATTCAAGGCGGCCTCGAGGCCATCGAAGCCGAGATCGCGGCCGGGACCTTCCCGTTCCGGGACGAGTACGAAGACATCCACATGAATGTGGAGGCGCGGCTGCGCGAACTGATCGGCCCGGCGGCCGGCCGGCTGCACACGGCCCGGTCGCGCAACGACCAGGTGGCGGTCGACTTCCGCATGTGGGTGCGCGACGCCTGCGACCGGACCGGCGGCCAGATCCGGGCGCTGCAGCGGGCGTTGCTGGCCAAGGCCGAGGCGCACGCCGACGCCGTAATGCCCGGCTTCACCCATCTGCAGCCCGCCCAGCCCGTGACCTTCGGGCACCATCTGATGGCCTATGTCGAGATGTTCGGCCGCGACGCCAGCCGTTTCGCGGACGCGCGCGCCCGGATGAACGAGAGCCCGCTGGGCGCCGCCGCATTGGCTGGATCGCCGTTCCCCATCGACCGGCACATGACGGCGCAGGCGCTCGGCTTCGAACGGCCCACCGCCAACTCGCTGGACAGCGTGGCGGATCGCGATTTCGCGCTGGAGAGCCTGGCCGCCGCCACCGTCTGCGCGATCCACCTGTCGCGGCTGGCCGAGGAGATCGTGATCTGGATGACGCCGCAGTTCGGCTTCATCAAGCTGAGCGACGCCTTCACCACCGGCTCGTCGATCATGCCGCAGAAGAAGAATCCCGACGCTGCCGAGCTGGTGCGGGCCAAGGTCGGCCGGCTGCTGGGCTCGTTCACCCAGCTTTCGGTGGTGATGAAGGGCCTCCCGCTCACCTATTCGAAGGACATGCAGGAGGACAAGGTCCCGACCTTCGAGGCGTTCGACGCCCTGGAACTGAGCCTGCGCGCCATGGCTGGGATGGTCGCCGACCTGGAGCCGGCGCGCGAGACGATGGCCGCCGCAGCCGGAGCCGGCTTCTCGACCGCCACCGACCTCGCCGACTGGCTGGTCCGCGAGCTGAACCTGCCGTTCCGTGACGCCCACCATGTCACCGGCGCCGCGGTGAAGAAGGCGGAGCAACTGGGCGTCGGCCTCTCCGACCTGCCGCTCGGCGAACTGCAAGCCTTGGATGGACGGATCACCGCGTCCATCTACGATGTGCTGACTCCGGAAGCCTCGGTGGCCAGTCGCCGGAGTTATGGTGGAACCGCGCCGGACCAGGTCCGCGCGCAGATCAAGCGTTGGAAGGAAGCCCTGGCATGAGCCGTCGTCTAATGGCGCTGAGCGGCGCCCTGATCCTGGCGGCGAGCCTCGCCGGCTGCGGCAAGGTGGGCCAGCTCGAACGTCCCGGCCCGCTGTTCGGCGCCGAGCGCAACCGCACCCGCGACGCCGACGACGCCCAGCGCCAGCAGGACCCGACGCGGCCGGTCGACACCGTCGATCCGCGCGACCGTTCCACCGATCCCGCCCCGCCCCGCACGCTGCCGATCCCGGGCACCAACCGCGGCCCGGGCCAGGTCGCGCCGCCCAGCGCACTGCCCGATCCCTACACCACGCCGCGATGAACCATTTCGAGCTTCTGGGGGGCGAGCTCGCGTGTGAAGGCGTACCGCTCTCGCGCATCGTCGAGGCCGTAGGCACGCCGGTCTACGTCTATTCCTCGGCCACGCTGGAACGGCACTACACCGTCCTGCGCGACGCCCTGACCGGCGAAGGGCTGAAGGATCCGCTGATCGCCTTCGCCGTGAAGGCCAACTCCAACGTCGCGGTGCTGCGTACGCTCGCCAGCCTTGGCGCCGGGGCCGACGTGGTCTCCGAGGGCGAGGTCCGCCGTGCGCTGGCGGCCGGCGTGCCGCCAGAGCGGATCGTTTTCTCCGGTGTCGGCAAGACGGAGGGCGAGATCGCCTTCGCCGTCGAGACCGGGGTGGCCGAGATCAATGTGGAGTCCGAGCCCGAGCTGCACCTGGTCAACCGGGTGGCCCAGCAGATCGGCAAACGGGCGACCGTCGCCATCCGGGTGAACCCCGACGTGGAGGCCGGCGGCCACGCCAAGATCTCCACCGGCAAGGCCGACAACAAGTTCGGCGTCAGCTTCTCCGAGGCCGAGCGGCTCTACGCCAACGCCTCGAACATGGCCGGCGTCCGGCCCGCGGGCGTAGCCTGCCACATCGGCAGCCAGATCACCGACCTGGCTCCCATGGAAGCCGCCTTC
>DASVNS010000018.1:0-8079 GCA_036383735.1 Phenylobacterium sp.
GACTATCCCGAGAAGCTGTTCTCGGCGGTGTGTATCGCCGCGGCGGCGCGCCACTCGGCCCAGAACATCGCCTTCCACGAGGTGGGCCGCCAGGCGATCATGGCCGACCCCAACTGGCATCAGGGCGCCTATCTGGCCGCCGGCGTCCGGCCCGAAAAGGGCCTGGCGGTGGCGCGCATGGCCGCGCACATCACCTATCTGTCCGAGGTCGCGCTGCAGCGGAAGTTTGGCCGCGAACTTCAGCGCGACGGCCTGTCGTGGGGGTTCGACGCCGATTTCCAGGTGGAGAGCTATCTGCGCCACCAGGGGACCAGCTTCGTCGATCGGTTCGACGCCAACAGCTACCTCTACATCACGCGCGCACTGGACTACTTCGACCTGGCGGCGACCCATGGCGGCGTGCTGGCCGAGGCGTTCATGAAAGCCCGGCACGTGAAGTTCTGCGTGCTCAGCTTCTCGTCCGACTGGCTGTACCCGACGCCGGAGAGCCGCGACATCGTCCGCGCGCTGAACGGGGCCGGCTGCCGGGCCAGCTTCGCCGAGATCCAGACCGACAAGGGCCACGACGCCTTCTTCCTGGACGAGCCGCTGCTGGACCAGACGCTGCGCGGCTTCCTGGCGGCCCAGTCGCAGGCGCGGGGCCTGGCGTGAGCGCCATTCGCGAGGACTTCGCCGAGATCCTGAAGCTGGTGCGGCCGGGGGCGCGCGTGCTCGACGTCGGCTGCGAGGACGGCGAACTGCTGGAGTTGCTGACCCGCGAGAAGGGCGTCGATGGCCAGGGCCTGGAGATCAGCCCGGAAGGCGTCGCCGCCTGCCTGGCCCGGGGCCTGGCCGTGGTGCAGGGCGACGGCGACCGCGACCTCGACCATTTCCCGACGCGGGCCTTCGACTACGCGATCCTCTCGAAGACCCTGCAGCAGATGCGCGAGCCCCGGCACGTGCTTTCGGAACTGCTGCGCATCGCCGACCAGGCGGTGGTCTCGCTCCCGAACTTCGGTCACTGGAAGGTGCGCTGGGCTCTGCTGTCCCGCGGACGGATGCCCGAGACCGGCGCCCTGCCCGAGCCCTGGTGGTCGACGCCGAACATCCATCTCTGCACGCTTCGCGACTTCACCACCCTCTGCGACCAACTGGACCTGCGCATCGACGCCTGCGCCGCCCTGGCCGACGGCCGGCCCGCCCGCGCCATCGACCCGCGCCGGCCGATCGAGAACTGGCGCGCCGAGAACGCCCTCTACCTCCTGAGCCGCCGCGCCGAACCCCGGGCCGCCACGGCTGTGCCGCAAGACCTGTTCGGCGGGGTCGAGCTGTCGAACGGCGAGGCGCCCACAAAGAAAAGTCGAAAACGCAGCTAACGCACGGTCACCATTCGCGGCTCCCCATACTGCTGGATCAGCCGGCGGAGTTGGATGGCGACGGGACCGCGAGCGACGGGGGTCACCGCGTAGCGCTTGTCGGCGCTGCCGGTGTCGCTCATCGGATCGCCCGGGATCAGGCCGATGCGCAGCACCTCGCCCGTGTCCTGCCGATAGGCGAAGGTCTCGGGATAGTCGGTGTTGAAGTTGGCGATGGTCATCCGCACCCCGCCCCGCGGCGCCCGTCGGCCCCAGGTCGCAAGCGCCGTGGACAGGCTGTTGGCGACGAGCGCCTTCATCTCGGCCTTGGCCGGCGTGTCGGCGTCGAACTTCGGCTCGCAGGTCGCCGGCAGATTCACCTGCATCCGCTGGGTCTCGCCCGCATAGACCCGGCGGCGTTCGCGTTCGTAGGCCGGCTCACCGCGCAGCAATTCGATGTTGTAGCCGGACCGCTGGGTCACCGCCGCGCCGGTGGAGCGGTCCACCACCACATAGCTGTCGGCCCAGCGGCGCACGCGGGGCACCACCCGCATGTCCTCGCTCCAGAGATAGGCCTTGCCGCCGTCCACCCGCAGGTCGACCGTCACCGTCTGGCCAAGGCGCACGTAGGGGTCGCCCCACCAGACGCGGCTGAAGCAGACATGGCGGATGAGGGCGTCCACCGCGTCGGCCGCCGTCAGGTCGGCGGCGTCCGCCCGACCGGCGGTCAGGAACAGCAGGGTCGCGGCGAGGAGCCCGGCCTTCATCGGAGGCCCCCGGAGGTTGCCGCTCAGCCGGCGATCGCCGCGGCGTCCTGCTCGCCGGTGCGGATGCGCAGCGCCCGCTCCAGGTCGAGGACGAAGATCTTGCCGTCGCCGATCTTGTTGGTGTTGGCCGCGCGCTGGATAGCCTCAACCACCAGGTCGACGATGTCGGACGGCACGGCGATCTCCAGCTTGACCTTGGGCAGCAGCTTCACCTCGTATTCGGCGCCGCGATAGACCTCGGTCTTGCCACGCTGGCGGCCGTAGCCGCGGACCTCGGTGACCGTGAGACCCGAAGCCCCGGCCTCGGTCACGGCGTCGAGCACCGCGTCGAGGCGGCTCGGCTTGATGACCGCGATGATCAGTTTCATTCGCCCTTCGGCCTCCGATGAAGCTTGAATCCCCGACGACAGCTAAGACCTTCGCCGGGGCGGCGCCAAGGGACCTCGCAGCATGGCGGTGTCCGGCGCCCGAGAAACCGGCGCCGCGCCGGGCGCGGGGGCCAGCAGTGGCCGCGCATTGCGAACCCGAGCGCGCGCGCCTTGCGGCTTCACCGCGAACGTCTGCTTGACCGCCTCCATCAACAGCAACCCCGCGAAGCCGGGCCACAGGCGCGAACCTGCCTGCTCGAAACCCTCCGCCCAGCGCGCCATCCAGCCGACCGGCGGCACATACAGCGCCCGCGTCCAGCCTGAGGGCTCCAGATCGGCCTCGCGCAGCAGCTCCGCCAGCTGGCTGCGGCTGTAGGGGCGCCCGTGCCCGAACGGCGTCTTCTCGGCATTGGCCCACAGGCCGTTGCGCGCCGCCACGGTGACGATCACCCGTCCGGAGGGCGCCAGCACGCGCCATACCTCGCGCAGGAAACCCACCGGGTCGGCGCTCTCCTCCAGCCCGTGCGCCACCAGGATCCGGTCGAACAGCGCATTGGTGAACGGCAGGCCGTCCTCCGGCGTCAGCGTCGCCAGGTTCCGCCCGTCGGCAGGCCACACCTCGACCCCTTGCTGCGCCGGCATCGCGGCGACCACGCGGCGGGCCCCCGGGCGCAGCGGGGCGGCGAAGGGCGTCGCATAGCCCTGCACCAGTACGTCCAGCCCGGAAACGTCGCCCCACGCTTCGGCGATCTTGCGTTCCACCATGGCGCGCGCCGCCCGCCCCAGGTCGGAGGCGTAGAACTGGCGAAGCTCGAGTACGTCGCGGCGCATGGTCGAATGGCTATGCTCGACGGAAGCGGGCGACCAGCCTAAATCGTTGCTCGCCGTCATACGCAAGATCGCCGGTTGCTTTGGATGACCGCGTTCGCTCGATCGGGAGTTTCGCCATGCCGCTGACTGTCCACCAGTTCCCGTGCCTATCGGACAATTATGGCTTCCTCATCCGCGACGAGGCGAGCGGCAAGACCGCCTGCATCGACACCCCGGACTCGGGCGCGATCCTACGCGAGTTGGAAAGCCTGGGCTGGGATCTGGACATGATCCTGAACACCCACTGGCATCCCGACCACGCGGGCGGCAACGCGGACCTCAAGGCGATCACCGGCTGCACCATCGTCGGGCCCGGCGAGGTGACCCGCATCGCGCCCCTCGACCGCGAGGTGAACGGCGGCGACACCGTGGCGCTGGGCGAGACCGCCTTCCAGGTGATCGAGACGGGCGGCCACACCCTGGGCCACATCGCCTATTTCGACGCGGCGGACCGGATCGCGTTTGTGGGCGACACCCTGTTCGCCCTGGGCTGCGGCCGCCTGTTCGAGGGCACCGCCGAGCAGATGTGGGATAGCCTGCAGCGGCTGGCCGCGCTTCCGGACGAAACGACCGTCTACTGCGCGCACGAGTACACCGCCTCCAACGCCCGCTTCGCGCTGTCGGTGGATGACAGCCCGGCGCTCAAGGCGCGCGCCGACCAGATCTTCGCGGCCCGCCAGCGGCACGAGTGGACCGTGCCCACGACGATCGGCCTGGAGAAGGCGACGAACCCCTTCCTTCGCGCCCCGTTGCTGGCGGCCAAGGTCGGCGCCGCGGGCGCGCCCGACGCCAGCGCCTTCGGGGCGGTCCGCGAGGCGAAGGACAACTTCCAGGGCTGAGCTCGCCTGCCCCCGGACGGGGCGACCGGGCTATTTTCCGCGAGCGACCTTGATGATCCGGTCCGAGGAGGGCCGGCCGGCAAGGCCCTCGGCCGGCGCCACGATGATGCTCAGGACGCCGTTCTTCAGAAGGGCCTGCGCCTTCCGGCCCTCCTGGAAGCGCACCCGGTTGAACTGGCTGAGCAGCAACCGGCCGTCCTTGCGTTGCGAAAGGCGGACGATCGCTACGCTGGTGACGAGGGCCGCGTCGGCGATCAGGGCCGACGACGCCGGCGTGGCCTCGGCCTCGAACAGCATCGGGCGGCGAGCGGCGCGACTGGCGCGCAGCGAGGCCTGGGCCAGGCGTTCGAACACCGCCTGTGGACCCAGTGACGGCAGGCGCAGCGGTATGCCACCGCCCGCCAGTGACACCGCCTCACCGCTGGGGCGCGCATCGGTGAACAAGGTGAACCCACCCAGGCGAGTGACCCGCAGCACCGGTTCGCCCAGATCGTTCTTGTAGATCGTATCGCCACGGGGCGCGGGGTTGGGCGCGAGGGCCCAGACCTCCGGGCTGTCGTCGAACTTCAGCATCGGCACGGCTTGCGTGCGGTCGAGGATGAAGACGCGGCCTTCCTCGGACACGTAGCGGGCGATGGGCGGGCTGGAGGCCTCGATGCCCCGGTTCTTGAACAGACCTTCCCGCAGGCGCTCGACCGGTCCGGCCGCCGACGGTGAGGCGAATCCGAGTGTCGCCACGCTGAGCAACGCCGCGTAGATCACCCCCGTCGACGCCATCCTCTGACCTGTCATGCCAAGCCAGCAGATGCCCTTGGATCGGGGCGCTTTTTGGACGGGCGTGAGGCGCGAGCAGGGTCAGAGATGATGGAGGCCACTTTCGCCGCCGGACCGTGCTCGATCGCCACACTGGCGCGCCAGCTGCGCGCCGAACCCGTTCTCACGTCGCCTGCAGGGCCGTCACCCCACCATGTACTGGCCGCCGTTGAGGGCAAGCGTGGTCCCCGTCACATAGCCGGCCCGCTCGCCCGCCAGGAAAGCGACCATATCGGCGATCTCTTCACCCTTGCCCAGTCGACCCACCGGAATCTGGGCCACGATGCCTTCCAGCACCTTCGGCGGAACGGCCGCGACCATGTCGGTGTCGATGTAGCCGGGGGCGATGCAGTTCACGGTCACGCCCTTCTTCGCGTTTTCCAGCGCCAGCGCCTTGGTGAAACCGATCATGCCCGCCTTCGCGGCCGAGTAGTTGGTCTGGCCCGCCTGGCCCTTCTGACCGTTGATCGACGAGATGTTGATGACCCGGCCCCAACCCTGCTCGCGCATGCTCTCGATCACCTGGCGGGTCATGTTGAACAGGCTGTCCATGTTCACCCGGATGACCTCGCTCCACTGCTCGGAGCTCATCTTGTGGAACGCGCCGTCTCGGGTGATGCCAGCATTGTTCACCAGCACCTCGATGGGACCCAGTTCCTTGGCCACCGTCTCGGCGGCGTGCTTGCAGTCGGCCCAGTTTCCGACGTTGCCCTTCACCACCATGATGTCGAGGCTCTTGGCGCACTCCGCGGCGGCCTCGTCATTTCCCGAATAGCCGGCGGCTACCTGTAGTCCATCGGCCTTCAGCCTTTCGACGATCGCTCGACCGATGCCACGGGTTCCACCCGTGACCAGCGCCACCCTGGCCATTGCTGTCGTTCTCCTCGCCGATCCCCCGCCACGTTGATCGCGGCGCTCGTATCAGACCTTTTCGACGCACATGGCGACGCCCATGCCACCGCCCGTGCAGAGCGTGGCCAGACCCTTGGTTGCGTCCGTGCGATTCATCTCGTGCAGCAGCGTCGTCAGGATCCGGGCGCCCGAGGCGCCGATCGGGTGCCCGATCGCGATGGCTCCGCCATTGACGTTCACCTTCGCCGGATCCAGGCCCAGCTCGCGGACCACACACAGCGACTGCGCCGCGAAGGCCTCGTTCGATTCGATCAGATCCAGATCCGAGACCTTCCAGCCGGCCTTCTCCAGCGCCTTGCGGCTGGCGGGAATCGGTCCCGTGCCCATGATCGCCGGGTCCACCCCGGCGTGAGCCCAGGAGGCGATGCGGGCGAGAGGCTTCAGCCCGCGCCTTTCGGCTTCCTCAGCGCTCATGAGCACCAGGGCCGCCGCGCCGTCGTTCAGGCCGGACGCATTGGCCGCCGTGACCGAGCCTTCCTTGTTGAAGGCCGGCTTCAGCCCCGCGACGCTCTCGAGCGTGGCGCCATGGCGGATGTACTCGTCCTGGTCGATCACCGTGTCGCCCTTGCGACCCTTCACGGTCACCGGCGCGATCTCGTCGACGAACTTGCCGCTCTTCTGCGCCGCTTCGGCCCGGTTCTGCGACGTGACGGCGAACTTGTCCTGGTCCTCGCGGGTGATCTGCCAGCGGGCGGCGATGTTCTCGGCGGTCTGCCCCATGTGATAGCCGTGGAAGGCGTCGATCAGGCCGTCCTTGACCATGGTGTCGACGAAACCCAGCTCGCCCATCTTGTGGCCGCCGCGCAGGTTCTGGGCGTGCGGCGACTGGCTCATGCTTTCCTGGCCGCCCGCGATCACGATCTTCGCCGAACCTTCTGCGATCTGCTGAGCGCCCAGGGCGATCGCTCGCAGGCCCGAGCCGCACATCTGGTTCACGCTCCACGCGGGGCTCTCCACCGGGATCCCGGCGTTGATCGAGGCCTGGCGGGCAGGACCCTGGCCCGTGGCCGCCTGCAGCACCTGTCCCATGATCACTTCTTCGACGTCCGCCGCCGCGATGCCCGCACGCTCGACCGCAGCCTGGATCGCGATCCTGCCCAGCTCGTGGGCGGGCAGGCTCGACAGCGCGCCGTTGAAGGCGCCAATCGGGGTGCGAGCGGCGGAGACGATAACAATGTTGCTCATGGCGGATCCTGAGGTTTCCGGGACGACCCAGATCGCATCTAGCACCCGGGCTATACCGAAGGGCAAGAGCATTTGCTTATGCGTCGGCATCCGCGATACTGCGCTGCAGAAAGGCCGGCGAGTCATCGTCTGCCGGTTGAAGGATTAGGGATGGCCGACACCCAAGGCACCGGCGCCGACGCCAGAGCAGGCGCACCCGGAGGCGAGCGCGTCGTCATCAAGAAGTACGCCAACCGGCGCCTCTACAACACCGCATCGTCCAGCTACGTGACCCTTGAGCACCTGAGCGAGATGGTGAAGCAGGGTGTCGATTTCGTAGTCTATGACGCAAAGACCAATGAGGACATCACCCGCACCGTCCTCACCCAGATCATCTTCGAGGAGGAAAGTCAGGGCGAGAGCCTCCTGCCGATACAGTTCCTACGGCAGCTGATCGGGTTCTATGGCAACTCGATGCAGGCGTTCCTGCCCAGCTACCTCGAGCTGTCGATGTCGAGCTTCACCCAGCAGCAGGAGCGGCTGCGCAACCAGCTCTCCACGCTGGGCCAACCGAGCGGCATCGGGACCTACGAAGAACAGATCCGGCAGAATCTTCAGCTCTTCGACCGGGCCATGAAGATGTTCTCGCCGTTCGCCTTCGTCCCCAGCGCGCCCGCCGCGCACGGCGCCCACCGGGCCGAAGAGCCGGCGCCCGCGCCTGCGACAAAAGCGGATGCGGCCTCCGACGAGGCGTTAACCCTATTGCGGAAGCAGATGGCGGAGATGCAAGCTCAGCTGGATAAGATCGCGAAAGGCTGAGCTTTGGCCTGCTCATTGCAGGTTACGCCATACGATGTCCCGGATTGACCGCATCCAGAATGCGGTCTCGGCGCCCAAGGCGTCGAAGACCGAAAGCAGCCGGCCCCAAGGGGCCAGCACGGCTGGCTCGTCCAACTTGCCCGTTCCGATCACGCCGGTGGCGCCGTCCCGCAGCTTCCGCGACGAGCGCCCC
>DASVNS010000019.1:0-8466 GCA_036383735.1 Phenylobacterium sp.
CTATGGGGGAAAGCGGCCCGATGCGCGGAGCGCGAGTGGCCGATGGGGGAAGTGCGAAGGAAGACTTCCCCCATCGGCGACTCGCCCCTGCCGGGGCTTCGCGCCGCTTTCCCCCGGAAGGGGGAAGCTGGGACGCGATCACGTCCCTAACAGCCTCTAGGCTGCCGGCTGGGTCACCGAGCGGCACGGGGTGCTACAGCCGGGCGCCGAAGCTCGAGGCGGTCGCCGGCGCATCTGCGCCGACTTCCTCGACAACCGGACTGGGCCTGTGGATCCCCGGGTCAAGGCCCGGGGATGACGACCGGAGGGAGGGCTACAGCGCCGCCAGGACCGCGTCGCCCATCTGGACCGTCGAGAGCGTCCCGCCCAGGTCGCGGGTGCGGGCGCCATTCTCCAGCGCTTTTTCCACGGCGGCGAACAGCCGGTCGGCCTCGGCCGCGCGGTCCAGGGACCAGCGCAGCGCCATCTCGAACGACAGGATCGCCGCCAGCGGGTTGGCGACGCCCTGGCCGGCAATGTCGGGCGCCGAACCGTGGATGGGCTCATAGAGGCCCGGCGTTCCCGGCAGCCCCAGGGCCGCCGACGGCAGCATGCCGAGCGAGCCGGTGAGTTGGGCGGCCGCGTCCGACAGGATGTCGCCGAACAGGTTGTCGGTGACCATGACGTCGAACTGCTTGGGGTTCTTGACGATCTGCATGGCGGCGTTGTCGGCCAGGATGTGCTCCAGCTCGACGTCGGCGTAGTCGCGCTTGTGCAGCGCCGTGACCACCTGCCGCCAGAGCAGGCCGCTATCCATCACGTTGGACTTCTCGGCGCTGTGCACCTTGTTGCGCCGGCCGCGGGCCAGCTCGAAGGCCACGCGCGCCACCCGCTCGATCTCGGCGGTGGTGTAGACCTGGGTGTCGACGGCCCGCTGGCCGCCGCCCGGCAGGTCCTCGATGAACCGCGGGCTCCCGAAGTAGATGCCGCCGGTCAGCTCGCGGACAATCATGAAGTCCAGGCCCTCGACCACCTCGCGCTTGAGGCTGGAGGCGTCGGCGAGTGGCTGGAAACAGAGGGCCGGGCGCAGGTTGGCGAAGACGTTCATGCCGGCGCGCAGGCCCAGCAAGCCCGCCTCGGGGCGCTTGTCACGCGGAGCGCCCGCCCATTGCGGACCCCCGACGGCGCCCATCAGCACGGCCTTGGCGGCCTTGGCGGCGGCGAGGGTCTCGTCGGTCAGCGGGACGCCATGCTTGTCGTAGCTGACGCCGCCGAACAGGCGCTCGTCGAGCGTCAGGTCCGGCGTCAGGGCTTCGGCCACGCGTCGCACCTGCGCCGTCACTTCCGGCCCGATCCCGTCGCCGGGCAGGAGGAGCAGATCGGTCATGGAAACCTCGAGGAAGCTAGAGCGTGACAGCCTGAAGTGGATACCGGTTCAGGCGCCCGTCACGCTCTAAAGTGTTGAGTTAGAGCGGCCGTTCGGAAGCGACCTCGTACAGGGTGAGGCGGCGGTCCGAAACCCCGAACTCGGGCCAGGACGCCCGCCAGGCCGCCAGATGCGGCGCCTGGGCATGCGCCTGCAGCGCCGCCGTGTCCCGCCAGGCCTCGAACACCCGGATCAATCCCGGGTCCTGGACGTCGACGGCGTAGGAATAGGTGAGGCAACCGTCCTCCGCCCGGCTGACGGCGAGCATGGCGTCCATGTGCGGCCGGAACGCGGCGAGGTTCTCGGGAGGAACCCGGATCGTGCCGCCGACGACGACGCTCACGCCCCCTCCAGCCAGGGCTGGTCCAGGGCGCGCATCTGTTCGTAGACGTCGATGGCGCGCGCCGCCTGCAGCGTCTCGCCGATCGCGTCCAGGCCCTGGAGCATCTTGGCCTTGCGCTGAGGGTCGATCTCGAAGGTGAACACCGCGCCGGACGGCGAGGTCACGGTCTGGGTCTCCAGGTCGATGCTGGTGACGTGGTTGCCGCCGCGCGCCTCGTCCATCAGCTGCTGCACCTGCTCGGCCTTGAGCACCACCGGCAGCAGGCCGTTCTGGAAGCAGTTGTTGTAGAAGATGTCGGCGAAGCTGGTCGAGATCACGGCCTTGATGCCGAAATCCATCAGCGCCCAGGGCGCATGCTCCCGCGACGAGCCGCAGCCGAAGTTGTCGCCGGCCACCAGCACGCCCGCGCCCTTGTACTCGGGCAGGTTCAGCACGAAGTCCGGCTTGGGCTGGCCCTGCTCGTCGAAGCGGTACTCGTAGAACAGGCCCTTCGCCAGGCCCTTGCGCTCCACGGTCTTCAGGAACTGCTTGGGAATGATCTGGTCGGTGTCGATATTGGCCAGCGGCAGCGGCGCGGCCTTGGCGTCGAGGTGGGTGAAGGCTTCCATCACTTGCTCCGGCTGCGCAGAAGGCCTTCCACGCTCAAATCTTCGTCGATCAAGGGCCAATGGATGCCCAGGCCGCCCGCCGACGCTTCCCATTGGGCGCGCGCCGCGGGCTCCGCCGCCGCCAGGCGAGGGAACCAGCTCAGCGGCGTGGCGATGGTGCGACCATCCTTCAGGCGCACTTCGAGGGAGTTGTCCGTGACAGTTACCCCCGCCACTCTCGGGTCGATCTCAACCGCCGAAATAGCCACGCCAAGCCTCCTGAAACGCGTCGCGTTGCTCACGCACCTTATCAGATAGTTCGGCGACTTCTCGATTGGAGAAGCCGACATTCCGCGCCAGTCGCACGTCGGCCAGCCAGAACTTCGCCGTGTGGTCGCCCTTGTCGATATGGACGTGGGGTGGCTCACTTCCTTCGTTGGAGAAGAAGTAGAACCGATAGCCGTTCCAGCGAAGAACGGTCGGCACCTAGGCCGGCTCCATCTGGGGTTCGGCGCTCAGCATCAGGGTCGGCACGCCGCCCGGGGCGTCGCGGACGGTGAACACCTTGGTGCCGGGTTTGCGGCCGGTGCGGACCTCGGAGACCGCGAAGCCGGCCGCCGCGATCCGCGCATGTGCGGCGTCCAGGTCGGCCACGCGCCAGACCAGGCCACCGAAGCTGTCCGGGGCGTCGGAGGCCGGCGTCTTCAGGCTCGCGCCGATTTCCACAATGGCGTCGCCCGTGACGAAGAAGATCTGGCGCATTCCCCACTGGGGGTTCGTCCGGTCCAGCCGCAGGTCGAGGCCCAGCTTGGCGCCGTAGATCGCCAGCGCGCGCTCGGCGTTCGCCGTCTGCACGACCACGTGGTCGAGCTTCGTGGCCGGCGCGCCATCGACGGCGGGCGAGAGCGGCCAGGGTGTCCCGTCGCGCGGCGCGGCGATGAGCAGGATTTGCAGGCCGCCGGCATCCTCCGGCTCGGCGGCTGCGTCCAGCCAGTATCGCCTGCGCCCGTCGTCGTGGGTCGAGCGGGTAAGCGACGGCGCGGGCGTGCGAATACCCCGGCGGTTCATCAGCCGCTGGAACGGCTCGATCTCGTCCACCGAGCGGCCAACGGTGAAGGCGACGGCCCAGATCCCTTCGCCGTGCGCGTCGAGATGGGCGCGCATCCGGTCGCCGAATTCGCCCTCGCCCTGCGGGCTGATCACGTCCAGCGCCATGTTCGGCAACTGGAACCAGGCGTGCCGGGCGCCGCCGTCGCCGCCGACCCAGTTGGGTTCGAGGCCGAGCAGCGTGCGGTATCCCTCGATCGCCGCGGGCAAATCGCGCACTGCGACCGCGACGTGATCCAGGGCGGTGATCATAGGTAGTCCCTGACGTCGGCGATGTGGCCGGCGATAGCGGCGGCGGCGGCCATGGCGGGGCTCATCAGATGGGTGCGGCCGCCCCGGCCCTGGCGACCCTCGAAGTTGCGGTTCGAGGTGGAGGCGCAGCGCTGGCCGCTGGTCAGCTTGTCGGGGTTCATGCCCAGGCACATGGAGCAGCCCGGCTCGCGCCATTCGAAGCCGGCGGCCTTGAAGATCTCGTCGAGGCCCTCTTCCTCGGCCTGAGCGCTGACCAGGCCCGAGCCCGGGACCACCATGGCGCGGACGCCATCGGCCACCTTGCGGCCCCCCTCCAGAGCCTTGGCCGCGATCTTCGCCGCCGAGCGCAGGTCTTCGATCCGGCTGTTGGTGCAGGAGCCGATGAACACCACATCGACCTTGGCCTCGGTAATCGCCTGGCCGGCGGAAAGGCCCATGTACTCCAGGGCGCGGACGGCCGAGGCACGCTTGTCGGGCGTGTCGAAGCTGGCCGGGTCCGGCACGTTGCCGGTGATGGCGACGACGTCCTCCGGACTGGTGCCCCAGGTGACGGTCGGCGCGATCTTTGCGGCGTCCAGCACGATCTCGCGGTCGAAGGCGGCGTCGTCGTCGCTGAAGAAGGTCTTCCAGTAGCCGAGCGCCATCTCCCACGCGCCGCCCTTCGGCGTGGCGGGGCGGCCCATGAGGTAGTCGAAGGTGGTCTCGTCCGGAGCGACCAGGCCGGCGCGGGCGCCGCCCTCGATGGTCAGGTTGCACAGCGTCATGCGGCCCTCCATCGACAGCGCCCGGACGGCCGACCCGGCATATTCGATGACGTAGCCGGTGCCGCCCGCGGTGCCGATCTCGCCGATGACCGCCAGGGCGAAGTCCTTGGCTCCGACGCCCGGGGCCGGTTCGCCCTCGATGCGGACGCGGAAGTTCTTCGCCTTCTTCTGGCGCAGCGTCTGGGTGGCCAGGACGTGCTCGACCTCGGACGTGCCGATCCCGTGGGCCAGGGCGCCGAACGCGCCGTGGGTCGAGGTGTGGCTGTCGCCGCAGACGATGGTCATGCCGGGTTGGGTACGGCCCTGCTCGGGGCCGACCACGTGGACGATGCCGTTGCGGACATCGCCCATCGGGAAGAACTCGATGCCGTAGTCGTCGACGTTCTTCGCCAGGGTCTGGAGTTGCAGCCGCGCCTCTTCGTCGGCCACCGCATCGACGCCCAGGGCCTGGCCCTCGGTCGGCACGTTGTGGTCGGCCACCGCGAGCGTGCGGTCCGGCCGGCGCACGGGCCGGCCGTTGGCGCGAAGGCCGGCGAAGGCCTGCGGGGTGGTGACCTCGTGGATGAGGTGCAGGTCAATATAGAGGATCGCCTCGCCGTCCTGGGTGTCGACGACGTGGGCGTCCCAGATCTTGTCGTAAAGGGTCTTGCCGGGCATGGCCCGCATGTAGGTCCGCGACCCCGCGCACGTCTAGTGCTGCGATGCCGCAATTGCCGCGCCGTTGCGGCAGTTTCCTGCCCTGGAAGGCGCTCTCGGTCCTGGCCGGGACCGAGAGACGGACGTTCGACTAGGCGGCGATGGCCCGCTCGGTCGGCAGGGACCCCATTCCCGCCAAGGCAGTGCGCAACGCCTCGGTGAGCGGCGTCTGCGGCTCGGCGCCGAGATGGGCGACGAGCTTGGCGTTGTCCATCAGCACCGGGCGGTCCCAGAGATAGCGCAGCTCCAGCGTCTCCCGGAACGTCTCGTTGAACGGCGAGACGGCGGCGACCGCGAACCAGGGCAGGCGCTGGACCGCGATCTTGCGCCCGGCCACGGTCTGCAGGGCCGCCACGAACTCATGGCCGGTCACGGCATAGCCGCGCATGTGGAACACCTCGAAGTCGGCCAGGCGTTCCGGAGCCTCGAGCAGGCGCACGAAGGTTTCGGCGAGGTCGGGCAGGTAGGCCCAGCCGTGCGCGATCTCCAGCGGGCCGGGATAGACCAGCGCAGAGACCGGCCGCCCGGACTTCACCATCCCCTGGGCCAGCCAGCTCGTGCCCGGCCGCTTGCTGATGAAGTCGCCGGCGCGCACCACGAGCGAGCGCACGCCGGTGTCGGCCGCGTCGCGCAGCGCTTGCTCCAGCTTGACCCGGATCGCGCCCTTGCGGGTCACCGGCTTCTGCGGCTGGTCCTCGCGCAGCGACGGGAAGGCGTCGGGACCGAAATTGTAGACCGCGCCAGGGAACAGGATGCGGGCGCCGGAAGCCCGGGCGGCGGCGATGCTGTTCTCGAGCATGGGCATGTGGAGCGTGCCCCAGTTGCGGTAGCCGGGGGTGTTGGCTCCGTGCACGAGCACGGTCGCCCCTTCCGCGGCGCGCACGACGTCGGCCTTGATCGACGCGTCGCCCTTCACCCACTCCAGGCCGGTGCGGCCGGTCTGCGCCCGCGCCCGCTCGGGATCGCGGTGAAGGGCCCGGACGCGCCAGCCACCGGCCACGAGCTGGTCGGCCAGCTCGCCGCCGAGCCCGCCCGTCGCGCCGATCACCAGGGCCAGCGGCTTCGTCTGTTCACTCATCGCGATCTCCTTCACCGCCTAGTCTGCGAGAGCCGTCGCACAAACGGAATTGCCGCTGCCCGCAGAACAGCTATTCAATATCGCATGCCTGGGACGCTGGATTGGGACTTGATGCAAAGCCTGCACGCCGTGCTGGAGGCGGGCAGCCTCTCGGCCGCGGCGCGCTTGCGGCGCCTGACCCAGCCGACGCTCGGACGGCACATCGATCAGTTGGAACAGCAGCTGGGCGCGCCGCTGTTCCTGCGGAGCCCGCGGGGCTTGCAGCCGACGGACCTGGCCCTCGCCTTCCGCCCGCACCTCGCCGACATGGCCGCCGCCGCCGGCGCCGCGGCGCGCGACGCCTCAGGCGTGGCCAGCGGCGCGGGAGGCGTGGTCCGCCTCGCCGCCAGCGAGGTCATCGGGATCGAGGTCCTGGCGACCACCCTCGCCCGGTTCCGCCACGCCAACCCCGGGGTCGATGTGGAGCTGACGCTTTCCAACCGGAACGAGGACCTGAACCGCCGCGAAGCGGATGTGGCCGTGCGAATGGCGCGGCCGACCCAGAACAGCGTGGTGGCCAAGAAGGCCGGCGAACTGACCCTCGGCCTCTATGCCACCGCGGAATACATCGAGCGCCACGGCCTGCCGACCGACTTCGAGGAGTTGGTCCGCCACACCCTGATCGGCTTCGACCGCCAGGTTCCGGAGACCTTGAACGCGCTCTCGATCGGCCGGCCGATCACCCGCGACCTTTTCGCCCTGCGGACCGACAACGACGTGGCCCAGCTTGCGACCATCCGGGCCGGCTTCGGGATCGGCGCCTGCCAGCGGCAACTGGGCGCGCGCGCGGGTCTGGTGCCGGTGATGGCCGACAGCTTCTCGTTCAAGCTCGAAGTCTGGATCTGCATGCACGAGAGCCTGCGGGGCAGCGCGCGCATCCGGCTGATGTTCGATCATCTCGCCCGCGAACTCAGCGCCTACTGCGCCGAGGCCTGACATCGTCCGGCGGCGCGCATGAAAACGGCGGCTGGATCGCTCCAGCCGCCGCCCGTGTTTCCGACGTGCGTCGCGCCTTAAGACTCCGGCGTTTCGCTCCGCTGGCCCTTGGTGGTCGACATCTGGCGTTCGGCGATCCGGGCCGACTTCCCGCGGCGGTCGCGCAGGTAGTAGAGCTTGGCGCGCCGGACGACGCCGCGACGCTTCACTTCGATGCTGTCGATGTTCGGCGACAGGAGCGGGAACACGCGTTCCACGCCTTCGCCGAAGGAGATCTTGCGGACGGTGAAGTTCTCGTCGACGCCCTGACCGGCCCGGGCGATGCAGACGCCTTCATAGGCCTGGACGCGCTCGCGCTCGCCTTCCTTGATCTTCACGTTCACGCGGACGGTGTCGCCCGGACGGAACTCGGGGATCTGGCGAACCGCCAGCAGGCGGTCGGACTCTTCCTTGCGGAGCGTCTCGATAATATTGGCAGCCATTGTCGTCATCCTTACCGGGCTTAATCGCCCTTTGCCTGTTGGTTGGCGCTCGCCTTGGCCCACAGGTCGGGCCGCTGCTCGCGCGTGGTCTCTTCCCGCTGTTTCGCCCGCCACTTCCGGATATCGGCGTGGTGGCCGCTCAGCAGGACCTCGGGGATATCCAGCCCTTCGAACGTCCGCGGCCTGGTGTACTGCGGATGTTCGAGGAGCCCGTCCTCGAAGCTTTCTTCACTCAAACTCTCGGCCTGCCCCAGCACACCCGGGACCAGCCGTACGCACGCCTCGATCGCCACCAGCGCCGCCGCCTCGCCGCCGGCGAGCACCGCGTCGCCCACGGCGACCTCCTCGAACCCGCGGGCGTCGAGCACCCGCTGGTCCACCCCTTCGAACCGCCCGCACAGGACAATCAGTCCCGGCCCGGCGGCCCAGGTCTTCACGCGCGCCTGGGTGAGGGGGCGACCCCGGGCGCTCATGTACAAAAGCGGACGCCCGCGCCGCTCCACGCTGTCCAGCGCAGAAGCAATCACGTCCGCCCGCATCACCTGCCCCGGACCGCCACCCGCGGGGGTGTCGTCCAGGAAGCCGCGCTTATCTGTGGAAAAGCCCCGAATGTCCACTGTTTCCAAGGACCAGAGCGCCGCCTCCCGCCACGCCGTGCCGATCAGGGAAACGCCCAGCGGGCCCGGAAACGCCTCCGGGAACATGGTCAGGACTGTGCAGTCGAAGGACATGGGCCGTGAAGGCGCTGCTCAGGCCCGGATCGTCAAGTCCTGCGAA
>DASVNS010000020.1:0-4168 GCA_036383735.1 Phenylobacterium sp.
TGCTTCAGCCCGTGCTCGCGGTGGAGCTTCTGGACGCCCTTGATGGTATAGCCTTCGTCGTGCAGCAGACGGCGGACGCCGTGCAGCATCGCGATGTCGGCGGGGCGGTAGAATCGTCGGCCGCCGGCCCGCTTCATGGGCTTGATGAAGCTGAACTTGGTTTCCCAGAAGCGCAGCACGTGTTGCGGCACGTGAAGCTCGTCCGCCGCTTCGGAGATGGTGCGAAAGGCTTCGGGCCCCTTGGCCATGAGCCTAAGCGGCCGTCACCGGGAGAGGGCTCGGTCGACGCGCGCCTTCATGACTTGCGATGCGCGGAAGCCGATCACGCGGCGCGGATCGATGGCCGCGGGCTCGCCGGTCTTGGGGTTACGGCCCATGCGGGCGCGCTTGGCGCGCACCTGGAACACGCCGAATCCGGAAAGTTTGACCTGCTCGCCGCGCTCCAGCGCCTGGCACATCAGTTCAAGCACGCGCTCGACCAGTTCGGAGCAGTCCTGGCGGGTGAGGCCCACCTGCTCGTGAACGGACTCGCACAGATCGGCCCGCGTCACCGTCGCGCCCTTCATAACGGCACTGATCCCCACCGAAACGTCGTTCATCGGTCTTGATTGTCCCATTATCACAAAGACTTCAAGTCATGCTTTGCCGCTTAAGCCTAACGGGCGTCAAAGGCGCAGGACGCAGGCGCCCCAGGTCAATCCACCGCCCATCGCCTCCATCAGAAGCAATTGACCCGGTTTGACCCGACCGTCCTTCAGGCCCTGATCGAGCGCAAGGGGAATCGAGGCGGCCGACGTGTTGGCGTGCTCGGCGACCGTGGTGATCACCTTGCTCTCGCTGATGCCCAGCCGTTTGGCGACGCCGTTCAGGATCCGCAGGTTGGCCTGGTGCGGGATCAGCCAGTCGATGCTGTCCATTTCGAGGCCCGCGTCCGCCGCCGCTGCGGTCGCCGCCTCGGCGATGTTGACCACGGCGTGGCGGAACACCTGGTTGCCCTGCATACGCAGGTAGCCGATCTGGCGGTTGGTGGACACGCCCCCGTCCACGTAGAGCATGTCCTGCTTCGTGCCGTCGGCGCGCAGCGCAAAACCCAGCAGCCCGCGGTCGGCCGTGCTCCCGTCGCCTTCGAGCGGCTCCAGCACCACCGCGCCGGCGCCGTCGCCGAACAGCACGCAGGTGCCGCGGTCGGTCCAGTCCATCAGGCGGGTCATGGTCTCGGCCCCGATCACCAGGGCGCACTTGGACCGGTTGCGGGCCACGAAGCCGTCCGCCGTGGAGAGCGCATAGACGAATCCCGAGCAGACCGCCTGGACGTCGAAGGCGATCCCGATGGGACAGCCCAGCTTGCGCTGCACGATGGTGGCCACCGCCGGGAAGGTGAGGTCCGGCGTGGTGGTGGCGACGATGATCAGGTCCACGTCGGCGGGCGTGCGGCCGGCGGCCTGCAGCGCCCGGCGCGCCGCCTCCACCGCCAGGTCGGAGACCGGCTGGTCGTCGGCCGCCTGGTGGCGCTGGCGAATGCCGGTCCGCTCCTGGATCCACTCGTCCGAGGTGTCGACGATCTTGGAGAGTTCCTCGTTCGTCACGATGCGGTCCGGCAGATAGCCGCCGACCCCGGTGACGACGCTGCGCAGGACGTTTGACAATTCAGGCGGCTCCATCCGCTGACGCGGGACTTGCCGGTGCAAGGGCGGCGGGAAGCAGCCTCATATTCCGTTCGATCTCCGACGCAAACCCGCTTTGCGCCACGTCGGCTGCGGCGCGGATGGCTTTGGCGAAGTCCCGGGTGTCGGCGCCGCCGTGGCATTTCAGCACAAGGCCATTCAGACCGAGCAGCGGCGCGGCGGGCGGTGGGCTCAGCTTGTCGCGGAACCGGCGCAGCGACGGTCGCGCCAGCAGAGCCCCCAGGCTGGTCATCGGCCCCGAAGTCAGGGCCTCGCGCAGCTCGCTGTACATGAAGCGGGCGGCGCCCTCCATCGCCTTCAGGGCCACGTTGCCGGTGAAGCCGTCGGTGACCACGACCTGCACCGTACCGGCCGTGATGTCGTCGCCCTCGACAAAGCCGCGATACTCCAGGTCGATCGTGCCTTCGCGCAGGATCCGGTGGGCCTCGCGGACCTCTTCGTGCCCCTTCATCTCCTCCGAGCCGACGTTCAGCAGCCCGACGGTCGGCCGCGCCACGCCATGGGCCGCACGGTGATAGGCCTCGCCCATGATCGCGAACTCGACCAGCCGCTCCGCGTCGCAATCGACGTTGGCGCCGACATCCAGGAAGGTGGTCACGCCCTTGGCGTGCGGGATGCTGGCCGTCAGGGCCGGGCGGTCCAGGTCGGCGCGCATCCGCAGGATCAGCTTGGAGATCGCCATCAGGGCGCCGGTGTTGCCGGCGGAAACCGCCACCTCCGCGTGGCCCTCGCGGATCGCTTCGACGGCGGCCCACATCGACGTGCCCTTGCCGCGACGCAGCGCCTGCGCGGGCTTCTCGTCCATGGCGATGACGCGCGCGGCGTGACGCACCTCGACGCGCTCTTCCGTCAAGTGGCAGCGGGCCATTTCCGCACGGATCGCCGTCTCGTCGCCGTGGATCAGCAAACGCGCGCCGGCCGGAAGTTGCTTCAGGGCCTCGGCGCAGGCGGGGACGACGACGGTCGGCCCGTGGTCGCCGCCCATGGCGTCGACGGAAATCACCAGGGATTGAGTCAAGATGAGCGCTTTCGTCCCCTGGCGACCGGTCATGCCGATCGCGGTGCTGCAGAGTTGGCTGTTGTCTACGCCGGACCTTTCCCACGACCGGGAACGGTCCTCGAACGGATTCGCCGCGCGACCTTACTCCGCCCAGCCGCCCGCGGGAAACTAGGCCTTTGGATCCGTAAGCTTCTTGAGCGCCGCGAACGGAGAAGTCTCCTCCTCGGGTGGCTGGTAGTCGAAGGTGACCCCCGGCTTGCGCGGAAACGGGTCCAGCTCCAGCGCCAAGTGCTCGACCAGATAGCCGGCCACGTCCAGGACGTCGCTTTCCAGAATGTCCGGCGGATCCGGGGCGTCCACGTCCAGGTCCAGTTCGCCGCCCTCCGTCGTGGTCACGTTCGAACTGCCGGCGGGCGCGGCGCGGACGTCGATCTCGCCCTCCACCGGCTCCTCGAACGGATCCAGCGAGATGCCGCACACCTGCTCGACCACGGCCTTGAACCGGCCGCTGATCTCGGCGCCGTCCAGCCATGGCTTCACCGTCACCTGCGCGGTCAGCGACGGCAGGCTCTTCAGGCCCAGCCGCTTGGCGATGACCGCCCGTTCCGCCGCGTCCGGCTCCAGCGTCAGGCGCAGCGGGCCGCGGCTCAGCTCATGCAGCTTGACGGGCTTATCCCAGCTCACAGCGGTCCCCACGTCACCTCACCGGCGGTCAACCGGTCCAACGCCTGGGCGGCCAGGGCCTCGCGCTGGGCGATCAGATAGGCGGCGAACCTCGGCGCCTTGGCCGCGTCGGCGTTGGCGTAGACGGTGCGGCCAAGCGCCGCCTCCAGCGGTCCGCGATCCGGCAGGGCGGCCAGCGCCGCTTCCCACGAATGCACGCGGCCATAGAACGCCTCGCCCAGCTTGCGCATCCGCTTGCCCACCGCCAGGTCGCCCACCCCCAGCTCGCGCAACCCATGGTCCAGGCCGCTGAGGTAGGTGTCGAACAGCACCTGCGCCGTGTCGGCCGCCTGGGGGCCGTGCCCCTTCAACCGCTCGAGCAGCAGGTAGGTGTGCAGGCTGTAGATCTCGAACCGCCCCTCCGGCGTATCCGGCGCGCCGAGCTCCGCATAGAGCGCCGGCGTCCGCGACTGGGCCACCACCCGCGCATACAGGTCCTGGCCCGCGATTTGGGTCGGCCTGGGCTTGAACAGGCGCTTGAGCATGGCGTGGCCTCGATTTCGCCTGAACCGCAAACTAAAGGCGGCATTGAACTAAGGGGCGGCCGGCGATAGGTCAAAGCCTCTTGCCCGATTGGCGATCAGAAACGAGTCCTGATGTCCCGCAAAGCCGCCCTCGCCGCCCTCGCCGCCGTCACCCTGGCGGCCGCCGGGCTTTCGGCGTGCTCGCCGATCACCAGCTATTCCGGCTTCCAGGCCATCGACAACGATCCCAAGGACGTGAAGGTCGGCACGGACACCAAGTCCACGGTGCGCGCCAA
>DASVNS010000021.1:0-7040 GCA_036383735.1 Phenylobacterium sp.
GGAGAGGGCGAGCCCCAAGCTCGGCGAATCGGCCGGGGCGAGCGGACCTCGGCGGATGAGGCTTTCCCTCTCCACCCCGCGCTCTCCAGCCGGCTGGCGCCGGCTTCGGCGCGCGGTCCCCCTCTCCCACTTTGTGGGAAAGGTAAGGGGCGCTCGTCAGAATCACTGTGCAGGGGTGCGAGAATTTCGAACCGCCACAAGGAGCACCATGGCCGTCCTGACCCTCGATCGTTGGAACCTGTCCATCGGCGACCGCCAGCCGCTGGTGGTGATCGCCGGCCTGAACGTGTTCGAGGACCTGGACATGGCCCTGGACGTGGGCCGCCAGCTGAAGGCGACCTGCGCCCGGCTTGGACTGCCGTTCGTGTTCAAGGCGAGCTTCGACAAGGCCAACCGCTCGTCGATCCGCAGCTACCGGGGGCCGGGGCTGGCCGAGGGCCTGAAGATGCTGGCCGCCGTGAAGGGCGAGCTGAACGTCCCGATCTGCACGGACCTGCACGAGATCGAGCAGGCGGAGCCGGTGGCCGCCATCGCCGACCTGGTGCAGATCCCCGCCTTCCTTTGCCGCCAGACCGACCTGGTGGTCGCGACGGCGCGCGCCACGGCGGCGGCCGGCGGACTGCTGCACGTGAAGAAGGGGCAGTTCCTTGCTCCCTGGGACGCCCGCGCGATCGTCGACAAGATCCGCGAGGCGACGCCGGACCGCGAGTTGACCATCCTGTGCGAGCGCGGGGTGTCGTTCGGCTACAACAACCTGGTGGTCGACATGCTGGGCCTGGGGCGGATGAAGGAGCTGGGCGTGCCGGTCACCATCGACGCGACCCACGCGGTGCAGCTTCCGGGCGCAGACCCGCGCAGCCAGGGCGTCGCGACCGGTGGCCGCCGCGAAGGCGTGCCGGTGATCGCCAAGGCCGCGGTGGCTGCGGGGGCCGACGGCGTGTTCCTGGAATTCCATCCCGATCCCGACCGGGCGCTCTGCGATGGCCCCAGCGCCCTGCCGTTGACCGCGGCCGAGGGCCTTCTGAAGCAGCTGAAAGCGATCCACGAAGCGGTGCGGGCCGCTTGACCGTCCCCTCAACGCGCCGCACACGCTAGCGTCATGGATCTGGCCGCCCTTCAGCATCTGCTTGGAGACC
The DNA here is from genome assembly GCA_036383735.1 of Phenylobacterium sp. Classification (GTDB taxonomy): domain Bacteria; phylum Pseudomonadota; class Alphaproteobacteria; order Caulobacterales; family Caulobacteraceae; genus Phenylobacterium. The sequence goes on from DASVNS010000021.1 coordinate 1,137, forward strand.
TGCCCGGCAAGCGGGTCGCCTGCGTCGGCGACCTGATGGTGGACCGTTTCGTCTACGGCGCGGTCACCCGCGTTTCTCCCGAAGCGCCGATCCCCGTGCTGGCCCGGTCGCGCGAGCTGAAGATGCTCGGCGGCGCCGGCAACGTGGCGCGCAACATCGCTGCGCTGGGCGGCTCGGTGGCGCTGGTCGGGCTGGTAGGCGGCGACGCCGAGGGCCATGACGCCTCACGGCTGGTGGGCGAGGAAGATTCCGCGATCGAAGGCTATCTGGTCACCGACGCGGGACGCCCGACGACGCTCAAGACCCGCTTCATCTCCGGCGGGCAACAGCTGCTGAGGGTCGACCTGGAAGAGAGTCGCCCCGTGAGCGGCGAGGTCGAACAGCGGCTGATCCGGACCATCAAGGACGCCGCCCGCGGCGCCGGCGTGGTGCTGATCTCGGACTACGGCAAGGGCGTGGTCACCGATGCGGTGATCGCTGCGGCCCACGAGGTGGCGGCGGAGACCTGCGCCAAGGTGATTGTCGATTCCAAGGCCCGCTCGTTCGCCCGCTACGGCGACGTCGACCTGGTCAAGCCCAACGCTTCCGAACTGGCCTACGCCACCGACATGCCGACCGAGACGGACGCCGAGCTGGAGGCCGCCATTGCGCGCGCGCTCGAGCTTTGGTCGACCAAGGGCGTGCTGGTCACCCGTGCGGCGAAGGGCGTCTCGCTGGGCCTGCGAGGCGAACCGGTGCGACACTTCCGGACCGTTCCGCGCGAGGTGTTCGACGCCTCGGGCGCCGGCGATACCGCCCTGGCGGCGCTGGGCCTCTCGATCGCCGCCGGCGCGGACCTCGAGACGGCGATCGCCTTCGCCCAGCTGGCCTCAGGCGTGGCGGTGGGCAAGGCGGGCACCGCCACCGTCGGTCCCGACGAACTGGTCGAGGCGGTGCTCTCCGCCCACACCGCCGTGGTCGAGGGCAAGGTCGCGACCCTCCAGCGGCTGACCGAGGAGGTCGCCCGCTGGCGGGCTCAGGGCCTCAAGGTGGGCTTCACCAACGGCTGTTTCGACATTCTGCACAAAGGCCACGTGGCCTATCTCGCCCAGGCCCGCACCTGGTGCGATCGCCTGGTGGTCGGCGTGAACTCCGACGCCTCCGTGCGCCAGCTGAAGGGCGAGGGGCGGCCGGTGAACGACCTGGAGAGCCGCGCCCTGGTGCTGGCCGGCCTGCGGAGCGTAGACTTGGTCGCGCCCTTTGAGGAGCTGACGCCCATCCGGCTGATCGAGGCGGCCCGGCCGGACGTGCTGATCAAGGGCGCGGACTATTCCGAGGACCAGGTGGTCGGCGGCGAACTGGTGAAATCCTGGGGCGGCGAGGTGAAGCTGGCCGAGATCGTCGATGGCTATTCGACCACGGCCGCCATCGCCCGGATCGCGAAGAAGGAAGCCCGATCTTGAGCAAGACATGGGCTTGAGCGAGAAATCGGCCTGGGCGCAAACACTGGCTTGAACGAGGAACTGGGATGACGCGGCGGATCATCTTCGTCACCGGCGGCGCCGGTTTCATCGGCTCGAACATCGTGGCCAAGTTGGCCGAGGATCGTGACCTGGACGTGGTCGTCTGCGACCGGCTGCACGAGGCGGAGCTGGGTAAATGGCGCAACATCGCCAAGGCGCCGATCGGCGATTTCGTCGCCCCCGACCAGATGTTCGACTGGCTGGAGAAGCGCTGGCGCGACATCGAGCTGGTGGTCCACATGGCGGCGGTCTCCTCGACGACCGAGCCCGACGCCGACAAGATCATCCATTCGAACTTCACGCTGAGCCGTGACCTGTTCCGCTGGTGTGCGGACCGGCAGCGGCGGTTGGTCTACGCCTCCTCTGCGGCGACCTACGGGGCAGGCGAGCGCGGTTTCGACGACGACAACGACTACGATGCCCTGGCGGCGCTCAAACCTCTGAACACCTACGGCTGGTCGAAGGCGCTGTTCGACCTGTTCGCGGTCAAGCAGGCGTCCCGCGACTATGCACCCCCGCAGTGGGTCGGGCTCAAGTTCTTCAACGTCTATGGCCCGAACGAAGAGCATAAGCACTCGATGAAATCGGTGGCTTCGCAGATCTGGCCGCAGGTGCGCGAGGGCCATGCGGTGCAACTCTTCAAGAGCTACCGCGCTGAGGTGCCGGACGGCGGTCAGAAGCGTGACTTCGTCTACGTCCGCGACGCCGCCGAGGTGATCCGCTGGCTGCTGGACAATCCGCAGGTGAACGGCGTCTACAACCTGGGCTCGGGACAGGCCCGGACCTTCGAGGACATGGCGCGGCAGGTGTTCACGGCGGCCGGAAAGAGCGCCGAGATCGAGTACACGCCGATGCCGCCCGCCATCCGCGACAAGTACCAGTACTTCACCGAAGCCAGGATGGACCGGCTGGCCGCCGCCGGGTACGTCCAGCCGCTGACCTCGCTGGAGGACGGCATCGGCGAGTACGTCGGCCGGTATCTCAGCCAGCCGGACCCCTACCGCTAGCCATGTCGCAGGGACCAGCTCCGAAGCGCACGCGCTGGTGGCTGGTGAGCCTGCTGGGTGCGGCGTTGGTGTTGGCGGCGGGGGTGGTCGCGTTCTGGGGCGATCTGGTCTCGACGGCGCTGGATCCGAAGGTGCCGTTCCAGACCTACCAGCCACCTCCGGGGCCGAACTACGCGGCATCCGCGGCCTGGTATCTGCGGCCGAAGCCGGGCAACGACCTTGCGGCCGACGTCTTCTTCGTTGCGCCCACCACCTACGACGGCGGCCGGAACTGGAACGCGCGGCTGAACGCGCGCAAGGCGAACCGCCAGTTCGAGACGGTGATGGCCCCCAACTATGTGGGTCCGTTCGTCAGCCTCGGGCGCGTCTTCGCGCCACGCTACCGGCAGGCCAGCCTCTATAGCCTGACGACCCTGCGGGAAGACGCGCGGGAGGCGCGGCAGTTCGCCTATGGCGACGTTCGTGACGCCTTCCGCTGGTACGTGGACCACGACAATGCGGGGCGGCCGTTCATTCTCGTGGGGGTAGAGCAGGGCGGCACGCTGGCCGCGCGCTTGCTGACGGACGAAATCGCGCGGGATCCTGTGCTGCGGAGCCGGCTGGTGGCGGCCTATCTGATCGACACGGTGGTGCCCGCGGACACCCCGCCGATCACGCCTTGCGCCCAGCCGCAACAGACCGGCTGTCTGGCGGCCTGGGCCCGGGTCTATGCCGGCGATTTCGACGCCGCGCAGCGACTGTTGGACCGGGCGCTGGTGTGGGATGAGCATGGAGAGTTGGCCAATCTGACGCCCCGGCCGGCGCTTTGCTTCAATCCCGTGCTGGGCGCCGTCACCGACCAGGCCGCGCCGGCTCGCCTGCACCTGGGTGCGGCCAACGCCACCGGTCTGGAATGGGGTGCGCGGCCGGCCTTCCTGGCGCGGCAGGTGTCGGCGCGCTGCGAAGGCGGCGTCCTGGTGGTCAGCCACCCGAAATCCTCTTCGCTGAAGCCGAGCGGCGACTGGGCGAACCGACGCAAGGTTCCCAGCTTCAATCTGTTCTATGCGGACGTTGAGGCTGACGCGAAACAGCGGCTGGCGGCCTGGCTCAGGCAGTGACTAAGGTTGTCCCGGACAAGAAAGAACGGGAGGACGCCATGACCAATCGCCAGATCGTTCTGGACCGGCTGCCACAGGGCGAACGCCTGATGCCGGAGCACTTCGGGCTCAAGGCCGGCGAGCGGCCGTCACCCGGCGAGGGCCAGGTGCTGCTGAAAACCCGCTACATCTCGCTGGACGCCGCCAATCGCGCGTGGATGCAGGGCGCGACCTATCGCTCCGCGCTCGCGGCGGGTCAGGTGATGGCGGGCGGCGGACTCTCGGAGGTGGTCGAATCGCATGCTCCGAACCTGAAGCCCGGTGACCTCGTGTTCGCCGACGCCGGGTGGCAGGAGTATGCCGTCCTGCCCGCCAAGGATCTCCGCAAACTGCCCGACCTGAAGCCCGAGACCCACCTGTTGAGCGTCTATGGCATAGCGGGGCTGACCGCCTATTTCGGCCTGCTGGAGTGCGGCCAGCCAAAGGCGGGTGAGACGGTGGTCGTCTCGGCCGCGGCAGGTTCGGTGGGCTCGATCGTCGGCCAGATCGCCAGGATCAAGGGGTGCCGCGTGGTCGGCGTCGCGGGCGGAGAGGAGAAGGGCCGCTGGCTGGTGGACGACCTCGGGTTCGACGCGGCAGTCGATTACAAATCGCCGGAGTTCAAGCGCCAGCTGCGCGCCGCGGTCCCCGACGGCATCGACGTCTACTTCGACAACGTGGGGGGCGACGTCTTCGAAGCTTGCCTGTTCGCCATGAAAAACCACGGCCGCATCGCCTGTTGCGGGGCGGTCTCCCAGTACGACGGCTCGCCGCCGCCGCATGGCCCGCGGGGCGTGCCCGGCCTGATCGTCACCAAACGCCTGAACCTGCGCGGCTTCGTGGTGATGGACTTCACCGACCAGTACGACCGCGCCTTGGCGGACCTGCAGTCCTGGGTCGCGTCCGGCCAGCTGAAGGTGCGGGAGGACATCATCGATGGCCTGGAAAACCTGCCGCAGGCGTTGATCGGCCTGCTGGCCGGCGAGAACCGCGGCAAGCGCATGGTCCGAGTTTAACCCTCGCTAACCCGCGTCACGCAGCGCGAGGCCCGCCTTCCAGTCGAACAACTCCTGCAGCACCTGGAGGGCCTGGCCGCGAGGACTGGCGAGCTCCGGGTCGCGATTCACGATCAGGCGGGCGTCGTCGCCGGCCACCGCGATCAGGTCGCGATGCGCAAACGGGTCGGCAAAGACGTAGTCCGGCAGGCCGGACTGCCGCAGACCCAGGGCGTCGCCGCCGCCGCGCAACTCCAGGTCCTTCTCGGCGATGACGAAGCCGTCGTCGGTGCGCCGCAGGATGTCGAGGCGCTGCTGGGCGGTCTGGCTGAGCGGCGGGTCATAGAGGAGGACGCAGGCGCTCTCGCGCAGCCCCCGGCCAACGCGCCCGCGCAGCTGGTGGAGCTGCGCCAGGCCGAACCGCTCAGCCTGTTCGATCACCATGATCGTCGCATTCGGCACGTTCACGCCCACCTCGACGACGGTTGTCGCCACCAGAACCGACAGCTTGCCGTCGGCGAAGTCGGCCATGACTGCGTCCTTCTCGCCGCCGGTCAGCTTGCCGTGGACCAGGCCAACGCCCGCGCCGATGACTTTCTTGAGCGCTATGGCCCGCATCTCGGCGGCGGCCAGGTCGCTGACCTCGGACTCCGAAACGAGCGGGCAGATCCAGAAGGCCTGCGCCCCGCCGGCGACCGCGTCCTTCAAGCGCCCCACGATCTCGTCCAGGCGCGGCATCGGCGCGGCGCGGGTCGCGACCGGCGTGCGGCCCGGCGGCTTCTCGTCGATCCGGCTGACGTCGAGGTCGCCGTACATCGTCAGTTCCAAGGTCCGCGGGATCGGCGTGGCCGACATGGCGATCAGGTGCACGGCGTGGCCCTTGGACTGCAGGCGCTGGCGCTCGGCCACGCCGAAGCGGTGCTGCTCGTCGATGACCACCAGCTGCAGCTGGCGGAAGGCCACCTCGTCCTGGAACAGCGCATGGGTGCCGACCGCGACCTTGGCGGCCCCCGAGGCAAGGGCGCGCAGCTTCTCGGCGCGCGCCGCGCCCTTGTCCCGGCCCGTGAGCAGGACGACGCCGACGCCGTGAGCGGCGAGGGGGCCAGAGATGGTCTCGTAGTGCTGGCGCGCGAGGATCTCGGTAGGCGCCATGAGCGCGGACTGGCCGCCCGCGTCAGCCGTGTCGGCCATCGCGCACATGGCGACGACCGTCTTGCCCGAGCCCACGTCGCCCTGCACGAGACGGCTCATCCGCTCGCCTGCCTGGAAGTCGCCGCGGATGTCG
>DASVNS010000022.1:0-1733 GCA_036383735.1 Phenylobacterium sp.
GGTTGGCGCGGGCAGCGTCGTGGCGCCGGGGGTCGGCGGCGGCGTGACGGTGCGCTCCAGTTTCCTGGTGTCGGCGACCTGGGTGAAATCCTCGAACAGCAGGATGCGCACGAAATCGACAGCCGCCTTGTCCGACGCCAGCACCACCCGCCAGCGACCGTCCAGCCCCTTGACCGCCACGCCCACCGGCAGGCCGCGCGGGAAGACGCCGCCGTCGCCCGAGGTCAGGACGCGGTCGCCGGTCTTCACGGGATCCTGCCCGCGCAGGTACTCCAGCTTCGGGTTCGGTCCGCCGTCGCCGGTCAGGATGGCGCGGGCATTGGTGCGGTCGATCATCACCGGCGTGCGCGACGCCGCGTCGGTCAGCAACAGCACCCGGCTCACGCCCTCGGTCACGCCGACGATGCGGCCGACGAGGCCGTTCTCGCTCATGACCGGGTTGCCGGGCTTGATCCCCTTCTCGCTGCCGGCGTTGGCCAGGCGCGAGTTTGCGAACGGCCCTCGGGAATCGGTGACGATCCGCGCGGTGGCCATCGGGATCGGCGGGTCGGTCTTCAGGCCCAGGACCGTGCGGTAGCGCTCGTTGGTGTCGCGCAGCGCAATGGCCACGTCGCGCCATTGCCGCATGGTCTCGAGCTCGGCGCGCAGCCGGCGGTTCTCGGAGACGGCGAAGAAATAGCCGCGGATCCCCTCGACCCCCTCCCCGGTCAGCCGGCCGGGGGTAGAGAGCGCATCGCCCACCGGGGCCATGACCTTGTCGGAGAGCGTGCGCGGATTGCCATAGGCGTCCGTGTCGAACGCCTCGCGCCGATCGCTGAGCAGGATCGTCACGGATGCGATCAGCACGACGACAAACACGATCCCCGCCGTCCAGGTCAGGGGGACCTTCAGATCGCCGAGCGGGTTGTCCCTCAGGGACATGCAGGTTCGCCCTTACCGCCCTTTCGGCGCGTCTCTAAGCCAGCGTGGATTCCAGGACGCCCTTCATCCATTTCGGATGCTCGAGCACCTTGCCGCAGCCCAGCGCCACGCAGGAAAGCGGATCGTCGGCCACCGTCACCGGCAGGCCGGTGTGGTCGCGGATCTCGGCATCCAGGCCGCGCAGCAACGCGCCGCCGCCGGTCAGCATGATCCCCTTGTCTGCGATGTCGGAGGCGAGCTCCGGCGGGGTGGCTTCCAGCGCCATCTTCACCGCGTCGACGATCTGGCCGACGGGTTCGCTGAGCGCATCGGACGCCTGCTTTTCGGAGATCCGCACTTCGCGCGGCACGCCCTGCATCAGGTCGCGGCCCTTGACCTCGATCGACAGGCCTTCGCCGTCGGCCGGCGCGCGGGCGGTGCCGATCTCCTTCTTGATCCGCTCGGCGGTGGTCTCGCCGATCAGCAGGTTATGGTTGCGGCGCATGTAGCTGATGATCGCCTCGTCCATCTTGTCGCCGCCGACCCGGACCGAACGCGAATAGACGATGCCCGAGAGCGACAGCACGGCCACCTCGGTGGTGCCGCCGCCGATGTCGACGACCATCGAGCCGGTGGGCTCGTGGATCGGCAGGCCGGCCCCGATCGCCGCCGCCATCGGCTCGTCGATCAGCCCCACGCGGCGGCCGCCGGCGTTCAGGCAGCTGTCGTTGATGGCGCGGCGTTCCACGGCGGTGGCGCCGGACGGCACGCAGACGATCACCTTGGGGTTCACGAAGCCCTTGCGGTTGTGAACCTTGCGGATGAAGTACTTG